>JBDTSV010000167.1:0-38297 GCA_039930985.1 Pseudomonadota bacterium | reverse complement strand
GAGCTCGCGCGCTACCTCGTGGACACGTTCGAGGAGCCGCCGCCGGGCGGCGCGCAGTTGCGTGAGCCGGCCATCGAAGTGGCGGCGGTGTTCCTGGGGTTCGGACTTTTCATGGCGAACTCCGCATTCCGCGGCGAGAGCTACCAGCTCAACGAAGGAGAATTCGTGCATGCGCTGGCGATGTTCTGCGTGGCACGCAAGATTCAGCCGGAGTCCGTGGACCGGCACCTGAATCCGCATCTGCGCAAGTACCTGAGGTTGGCATCGCTCGACCTGGCCCGGCACGACAAGGGCTTCCAGCGCCTGCGTTCGGTGTTCGCCGTGATTCCATTCGACGTGGACGAACAGACGCTGCCCACCAAGGCGAAGTGATTCGGGCCTACACTGCGAAGGATGCGTCGCACTCTGTTTGCCTTGCTCATCGGCATGTCGGCCACCATGCCGGTGCTGCCAGCCGACCAGATCGAATTCTGGAATTCCCCGCAGCATGGCGCCAACAGCTTCAACGAAACACCGCCGGATGCCGCGTACTTCCGCGCGCTCAGGGCCTACGGCGCCACCTGGGTGCGGCTCACGTTCAGCAAATGGAAATCACGAGAGCGTGATTTTCTGTTCGGCAGTCTCGACGACTACCGCGGGCTCGTGCCCGAAGATCTCGCTACGTTGCGCGCAGTCCTCGATGAAGCTGACGCCGCCGGATTGAAGGTGGTGCTCACCACCTTGTCGCTGCCCGGGGCGCGGTGGATCCAGCTAAACGACAACAAGTTCGACGACCGGCTGTGGAGCGACAAGCGGTACTGGCAGCTGTCCGCTGCCGCGTGGCGCGATCTCGCCGTGGCGCTCAGGGATCATCCCGCGATCGCCGCCTACAACCTCATCAACGAGCCCGTTCCGGAGAAGAAGGGTGGGCTCCAAGAGCATTCGCCACCCGAGGTGATGCGCGCCTGGTACGAGAAGGCGCGGGGCAGCGCGCGTGATTTGCCAGCGTTCTATGAGTTGTTGTTGGCCGGCGTGCGTGCGGTGGATACGAAGACGCCGGTGATGCTCGATGGCGGCTTCTATGCCGCGGCCGATGCCTGGAGCTACTGGCCCGCGCCGCCTGCGGATCCGCGATTGCTGTACGCCTATCACATGTACGAACCGTGGGAGGCGACCAGCACGCCCAACATGAAGCGCAAGGAACCCTACCGCTATCCGGGCGTGGCGCCGCTCGGTGGACGCGCCGTTGATTGGAACGCCGCCCGCATCGAGGCCTATCTGCAAGCGCCGATCGATTGGGCCCGCGAACACCACGTGCCACTCAATCGAATGGTCGCCGCGGAGTTTGGCTGCGTCCGCACCTGGATTGATTGCCCGCGCTATCTCGAAGACGTGCTTACGGTGCTCGACGCCGATGGCGTGCACTGGGCGTTCTATTCATTCCGCGAGTCCTGGGATGCCATGGACTACGAGCTCGGCGCGAACAAACTACCCTGGCAATACTGGCAGGCCATCGAGACGGGCAAACCTTATGAACTCAAGCGTGGCCCGAATCCCGTCTTCGATCCCATCCTGCGACGACTGCAGCGCGGCGCCGCGTCGCAATGAACTCGGTAGTTAGCATCGACCAGCAGATCCTGGAGGACTCATGAACCGCAATCTCTACAAACTTGCCTTCCTGGCACTGGCGCTCGTGAGCGACGGTGCCGGCGCGGCCGATCCCAAGCCTGCGTCCTGTGCAGGGGCGCAATGGCATCAATTCGATTTCTGGATCGGCCACTGGAAGGTCACGGCAGGCGGAAAGCCCGCCGGCACCAGCCATATTGAGGCCATCCTCGATGGCTGCGCATTCCTCGAACACTGGCAAAGCAATGGTGGCGGCGACGGCAAGAGCCTGAATTTCTACGACCGGCGCGATTCGCTCTGGCACCAGACGTGGATCGATCGGAGCGGCACAGCGTTGAATCTCGCCGGAAAATTTGAAAATGGCGCCATGCGGCTCGAGGCGACGAGCGCCGCCAGCGCCGGGCAGCCTGCCACGCGTCAACGCATCACCTGGACCTCGTTGCCCGGCGGCAAGGTGCGGCAGCTCTGGGAGTCGGCGCCGGTCGACAAGGACGAATGGACTACCCAGTTCGACGGACTCTACGAGCCGGCGAAGTGACCCGGCACAGTAGCTAGGCAAGTCCGCAGGATTCGTGACAGTCGAAAACCGGTCATGGCGTGATTCGCGCCATGGCGAGCCCGGCGGTGCCGTTCGCTGCCGATCCGATCACGAGGATCTTGCCGTCCGGCTGTACGAGCACATCGCGCGCATTGTCGGTAGCGCCGAAGAAGTCGATGGTCAGGACGCCGGCGGTGCCGAAGGTGATGTCGGTCGTGCCGTCGGCGAGAAAGCGCGCCACGCCAAAGTCGGCATTCGCAAGCGTGGATACCTGACCGGCTAGGACGATCTTCCCGTCTCCCTGAATGGCGAGCGCGCGGCCGAAATTGTCTCGGGTAGCGAGGCCGGTGTTCACTTTGCCGGCGTTGCCGAAGCCCGCATCGGGCATTCCGTCGGTGTTCAGCCGCAGGACGGCATATTGATAGGAGGCACCCACGCGCGTAAATCCACCCGCGACGATTTTCCCGTCCGCCTGGATTGCCACATCTTCGGCCTCGTCCCAGGTATTGGGCGCGAATGCGATCTGCGCCTTGCCGCCCGTGCCAAACGTAGTGTCCACCGCGCCAGTCGCTGTGAAGCGCACGAGGCCAAAATCCGGATCTGAGCCCCCGTCGATTCCGACGCGCCCCGCGATGACCAACTTGCCGTCAGTCTGCAACGCAACGCCGTAGCCAAAGTCCGCTTTACCGCCGACTGTCGTGCTGGCCTTGCCGCCGGTGCCGAAGCCCGCATCGAGGCTGCCATCGGCCAGGTACCTAACTACCGCGAAATCTCCGTCGGCCACGGACCCGACGCTGGTGACGGTGACGCCGGCGGCGACTATCTTGCCGTCGGGCTGCAGCACCAGCGCATTCGCGGCATCCTCGTTGCCGGCGAAGTCGGTGAGCACTTTGCCGCCGATGCCGAAGCTCGCATCCAGGCTGCCGTCGCTGTTGAAGCGCTGCACGGCGAAGTCCTGGACCTGCGAAGGTGGCGTGGAGGTATGCCCCGCGATAACGATTTTGCCGTCGCTCTGTATGGCGATTGCTTCGACGGCGTCCACGAAGCCGCCGTTCATCACGACAGTGACCTTACCCGCCGTGCCGAACGTGGCGTCGAGCGAGCCATCCGTGTTGTACCGCGAAAGAGTCTTCGCGCCGACGACTACGGATTTGCCATCCGCCTGCAGCGCGACGGCTTTCGCGGGACTGAAACTATTGCTGACCTTGCCGCCACCGAAGCCCGGATCCAGCGATCCGGTTGGAGGCGGCGTACTGCAGCTGACAGTAATGCTGTTGACGGGCGCTCCTGTGATCGTGCCACTGCCCTGTGCGATGGCGCATAGCTGAATCGGGTTGTCAGGCTGGCTCGAGACGCGGACATCGTAGGCAGTTCCATTCGCACGCATGCTCGGAAGCGCAAAGGCGCCGTTGGCGTTTACCGCGACATTCTCCGCAAGGACGAAATCGCGCAGCACCAGGCCGGCGCCTGACAATCCAGACACCGTGCCTCCCACGGTGTACGTGGCTGGCGGTGGCGCATCCGTGGATTGTCCTTCGTCGTCGAGGATTCGCAGAGTAGTGGTGGCCTGTGGACCGATGGCCACGCAGCCCATGGGTTCGGTCAAGGTGAGATCAACGGTGCGCACTCCATTGACGAGGTGATCGTCGAGGATAGGGATGGTCACAATGCGCGTCCCTTGTTCGCCATCGACGAATCGCGCCAGTCCGCTCACCGCTTGGTAGTCGATGCCTTGGCGCGCCGTGCCGTCGTGTGTCGAGAGCCGCGCGGTGACGAGACCATGGCTGCCGCCGCTGCGAGTGACCGTGATGCGGCCCTTGCCGTTGGGGCGCTCGCCAGCAACCGATTCGGCGACATCGAATTGAAGGATTCCCGCCGCGGAATCGGTTCCGGTGGCGCAGGCCGGCGCGGGTAGCGGCTCTGCGGGCGGCGGCGGGGTAGGTATGTCAGCAGTGCGACTCGCAACCAGCACCACGCCTTGCGCAAGGTATTTGATGCCGTTCACTTTCTGCGGATCGCGGAATCGGCTCGATAGATAGGACTCGCCCTGGCGCCGATTGATGGCGTCCGCCGCCACATTGGTTTGCACCGTGAACTCGGCATCCAGCTCGACGCTGTCGATCGGAATTTCGATGGTGATGTCATTCTTCAGGTTCGCCATGGCATGTGTCTGTAGGTTGGTGCCATCGAGGTCCACGTCGAGATCGAAACTGGCTTCGTCCCACACGGGGAAATAGCTGAACACGTCGTTGCCGGCCTGGAAGTGCCAGTGCTGAATCCAGCCTTTCAAGGTAGCGCCGAAGTAGAGTTCGACTAACAAGACTTTTTGGAAGTACGGGTCTATTTCCCGGTCGACGTACCGCTCGGTCCACGCCTGGATGTAGACATCCAGCGACGTCATCATGGTTTCGAGACACGACGGATCGTAGATCCTCGAATATGGGCACTGCGGGCCTTGGGGTGCTTCGGCGTTGCTGTCCCAACCTTCGAGTGCCGCCCGCGAGATCACGATCTTGAACGTCGCGCTGTTGTCTGTTTTGCGAAACACCTGAGTCTGTGTCAGGTCGATCCCCACGCCGGTCGGCTGGCCCTTCTTGGTGATGTCGCCTCTGGGTGCGGTGGCGGTCACCCAGTACGTGTCGCCGGAAGCGGTGGAGTACATCGTCGCGAGCGCATTCTCCGGCTCCGTCGCTGGATGCAGCAGGAGGGGTCCGCGGTCGTATTGATCGTAAACGTCGCGGTTCACCGACTGCTGCGTTGGGGTGTCGGCCTCTTCCGAGGCGTAATTGTCTTCGGTGCCCGTGCTGTAGAGCGTGTAGAACCACTCCCGGAACGCAAGGTCGACGGTCGGAGCCGCTGGTGGCAGGACGACGACAATGAAGGAGAAGCCGGATACGGAACCGGTCATGGCGCCGCCGCTGGCAGTCGCGCGGGGGACCGGGTCCCAGGCGCTCTGCGTCGCGTTCGTCTTGTAGAGCAGCGGCGTGGTCCCCGCCGGTAGTTTGGTCGTATCGAACGGCACCGTGACAGTCGCGGGCACGGCGAAGGTCGTGCCATGGGGAGTGAACGCGAACATCGAGCCGATAGTGGTGAATCCGGCCGGTAACGCCGGCGCTCCAACGCTCGATTCGGCGATGGTGATATCGACGTTGCTCGCCAATGCACCCGCCGGCACCACTACCTTGGCTCCGGAAGGCCCATTCACTGTGCCGCCCGTCGTGCCGATACCGCTCGGCGGCGGTGGCGGATTGTTCGGCGGCGATGGCACGGTCGATTCGCCGCCACCGCCGCAGGCGGTGACCAGTGATGCCATCAGCATGGTCGCTGCCACGAGCCGGGCGATGCCGCGCGAGCGCCTCGCAAGTGGTTGATATGGCGTCATGGCTGGTGGTTCCTCGAACAATTGTTGTGGGTGCATCCGGTCTAACGCCGTGGCAACGCCGAATCCGGACATCGCGGGAAGAACAAAGGCAAAATGCCGCCATGAGCGATGTCGCTTCGCTGACCGACCTGATTCACCGCGCGCGGGAGGGCGATGAGGGTGCGTTGCGGGGTGTCTTCGACGCGGCTTACGTCGATCTGCGGGCGCTCGCCAGCGCGCGGCTTTCACGCAGCGGACGTGGAGCGCCGCTCGACACGACAGCGCTCGTGCACGAGTCGTACCTGCGTTTCGCGAATGCCGGAAAGCTTGCCATCACCGACCGGCAACACTTCATGCGTTACGCGAGCCATGTGATGCGATCGGTCATCGTCGACATGGTGCGCGCCAGCCGCGCCGAACGGCGGGGCGGCAACGCGCCGCACGTCACGTTGAATACCGGCGTCAGCAATAGCGCTGCGCCGGGTGAAGAGGAAATCATTCGCGTGCACGAGGCGCTCGAGGAACTCGCGGCGGTGGACCAGCGCCTCGTTCAGGTGGTCGAGATGCGCTATTTCGCCGGGATGACGGAGCCCGAGATCGCATCGGCGCTGGGCGTGACCGATCGCACCGTTCGGCGTGACTGGGAGAAGGCGCGGCTGTTGCTGGCGCGCGCACTCCAATAGGGTGTCCGGTTGGCGCGGGCGATGGCGTTAGTAGTAGCACAGTCCGGAGTTGTTCATGCCTGCTCTCGAGATCGATGCCGCCACCTGGGCGCAATTGAACCAGCTACTCGACGCGGCGCTCGATCAAACGCCAGCGACGCGTGGTCGATGGATCGAGTCGCTGGGACCGGAATTCGAATCGCTCAAGCCACAATTGCGCGACCTGCTGTCGCGCGAGGCGGTTGTTGAGACCGCGGATTTTCTCGGCAACCTGCCGCGCGTCGATATCCTCGATGGCGCGAAGGCCCCCGGAGTCGCCGGAGAAAGCATCGGACCGTATCGGCTGGTGCGGGAGCTTGGCGCGGGCGGAATGGGCGCCGTATGGCTCGCCGATCGTGCCGATGGCCTGTTCCGTCGCCCCGTGGCGCTCAAACTACCGCACCCGCTCGGCTCTCCTGCCGGGCTCGCCGAACGCATGGCTCGCGAGCGCGAAATCCTGGCGACTCTCGATCATCCTCACATTGCCAAGCTTTTCGACGCAGGCGTCACCGTCGCAGGGCAACCTTTCCTCGCCATCGAGCATGTCGAGGGAGTGTCGCTTGGCGAGTATTGCGCGAGCGGTGGCGCCGGCGACCGATTGCCGCTGCCGCAGATGCTGGATCTCTTTCGGCAGGTGGCGGACGCGGTGGCATACGCCCACGGCAAGCTGGTCCTGCATCGCGATCTCAAGCCCGCGAACATCCTGGTGGACAAGTCGGGCAATGCACGGCTTCTCGACTTCGGCATCGCCAAATTACTTGACGAGGGGCAGACCCGCGACACCCGGCTCACGGAGATTTCCGGAAAGGCATTGACGCCTGACTACGCCTCGCCCGAGCAGATCCTGGGCGAGCCGCTCACGGTCGCGAGCGATGTGTATTCGCTCGGCGTCATCCTCTTCGAAATGCTGGCCGGCACGCGGCCCTACAAGCTCGCCCGTGAATCGCGGCGCGTGCTCGAAGACGCCATATTGCAGACGGAGCCGCCGCTTCCGAGCGAAGTCGCACCGCCGCGGATGCGCCGCGTCTTGCGCGGCGATCTCGACACCATCGTGATGCGAGCGCTGAAGAAGAATTCGGCGGAGCGATACGCGACGGTCGACAAATTTTCCGAGGACATCGCTCGCTATCTCGATCATCGCCCGGTGCTCGCGCAACCCGACAGCCGCTGGTATCGGCTGCGCAAGTTCGCGGCGCGCAATACGCTTTCGATCACGGCGGCATCGTTGGTATCGATCGCCGTTCTCGGCGGCGCGGGCGTGGCCATATGGCAGGCACGAGTAGCCATTGCCGAACGCGATCGCGCTGAGGAGATCCGCAGCTTTATCGCGACGCTGTTCCAGGAGGCCGACCCCTATCGTCAGTTCGGCAAACCGCTGGGCGCCGCGGAGTTGCTGCGCAATGCCGATGCGGATGTCGCGCGAGGATTTTCGAGCCGCCCCGAGTTGCGGCTGGAGTTGCGCGGGCTCATCGCCGCGAGTCTGCTGGGCCTCGCGGACCTGCCGGCGGCAGAAGCCACCGCCCGGAAAGCCGTGGCCGATTCAACGCAGCACCTGGGTGCCACCAGCCTCGCGACTCTGCGCGCGCGCGTCGTGCTCGCCGAGGTGTACGCCGCCCGGCGTGACAATCCGAAACTCCGTGCCGAACTGGCCGAGGTCCTGCCGCGTGCCAGAACCGCGGCACACGAACATCCCGAGCTACTGGTCCGCGCTTTGCGCGCCAGCTCGGATCTGGCGATCGAGGAATCGCGTTTCGCAGAATCACTCGCGCCCGCGCGCGAAGCCTTCGAGCTCGCGCGCCGGCGGCTGGGGGAGCGCGATTGGCTCACGGTCGGGGCGTCCACCGGTTTGGTCGAGGCGGAGTTGTTTGCCAGGGTTCCCACCGACGAGCAGCTGCGCGAAGCTGAGCGCGGAATGCGACTGGTGCTCGCGGCGACCGGTGGCCGCGAAGACAGTCCCCGCGCAATTCAGATGCGCGACATTCGCGTGCGCATCCTGTTAGGTGCGGGCGACAAGCGAGGCGCCATCGCGGAGAATGACCGGCTCATCGACGCGGCAACGCGCACCTTTGGCGCCGACGGCATCGCCACGGGGTATGCGCTGATGAACTGCAATCGGGAGCGCGCCGCGCTCGGTGATGTGGCCACCGCGCTTCGCAATTCCAATCGCGCGATGGAAATCATTGGCCCACGCATCGCACATGATTCGCACGAATATCTGTCGCTTCTGTCCAGCCGGGCTGTCGTACGACTCGCCGCGCGGCAACACGAGGCGGCATTGCAAGACCTCCAATCGGCGGAAGAAGGATCGCGAAAACTCTCGGGAGGCGCGGACTGGGACACGAGCTCCCTGATGATTCAGCGTGCGCACCTGCTGGCTCGACTCGGGCGTTTTGCCGAGGCTCACTCGGTCATGACGGCTGCGCTTCGAAATGACGTGAACGAGGAAGATCTCGACTGGGTGCGCCGTCAGGAAGGATCCATTGCGCGATGGGAAGGCAACTATCCACTGGCCATTGCGAAGCTGCTGGAATCTGCCGCGCTGGGCGGCGACAACCCGAGCGAAGCATCGCGATTGCGGAACGACATGGAACTCGGTCTCGCCGAGCTCGAGCTGGGTGACGTACGCGCGGAATCCACCCTGCTCGAAGTCGACAGCGCGCTGCGCAAGTCGGGAGTGGACATGCATCCGGCCTTCGCGGAGGTGATGACCGGACTCGCGCGCATCAAGCTTGCGCAACACGCGTCGGAAGCGTCGCTGCCGCTGCTGCAACGCGCCGATGCATTCTGGCGAGAGTTCGACGCGCGGAATCGCGGCGCCGGAGAGGTTGCTTATTGGTTGGGGCGCGCGCAACTCGAAGCCGGGCAGCGCACGGCCGCTCGCGAAAATCTAAGCCGCGCCGTGGAAATCCTTCGAGACTCGCCGCTGCCTTCCGACCGCCGACTAGTGCAGGCCGCGCGGGCCGCGGTCGGCTGAACGAATTACGGCGCCCGCAAGGGCACCAGCACCATGGCGTTGCCGCGGCGAACCTTCAGCACCAGCGCGCCGCCGTGCTTGGCCACGTCGCGCAGCTCTTTGATGTTCGCAATGGTCTGTCGATTGGCGCCTTCGATGCGATCACCTTTGCGGAACGATTGCGCCGCCGCGCTCCGCGGCTCCACCGAACGAATCTCGACGCCACCGTCAGAGGCGTCGACCAGCGAAGCTCCTTCGAGACCTGGATGCACGGCGGCGGATTCGGGCGTTCTACCGCCCCCGGCGCGGGAACCGTTGCCGGCGGCGGTTGGCAGCTCGGTGATCACGGCCGTGACGTGCAGGGGCTTGCGATCGCGGACCAGCGCGACGTCGAGCTTGTCGCCGACGCGCGAGAGGCCGATGGCATTGCGCAGCTCGCTGTTGGATTTGATGGTCTGGCCGTTGATGCTGGTGATGACGTCGCCGGCCTTGATGCCGGCCTTCTCGGCGGCGGACGCCTCGGTGACCTGCGAAACCAGCACACCTTGCGTGCTGGCGATGTTCAGCGACTTGGCCATGTCGGGCGTCAGCGAGTAGATGTTGACGCCTAACAACCCGCGCTTGACCGAGCCGTACTTGAGCAGCTGGTCCATGATGCTGCGCGCCATGTTGACCGGGATGGCGAAGCCGATGCCGATGTTGCCGCCGCTGCGCGACAGAATGGCGCTGTTGATGCCGACCAGCTCGCCGCGCAGGTTCACCAGGGCTCCGCCGGAGTTGCCGGGGTTGATGGACGCGTCGGTCTGGATGAAATCTTCGTAGCCGTCCGGGTTGATGCCAGAACGCCCGAGGCCGCTGACGATGCCGGAAGTGACGGTGTGCTGCAGGCCGAAAGGATTGCCGATGGCCACCACGAAATCACCCACCTCGAGCCGCGTCGAGTCGCCGAGCGCCACCTGGATCAGGGTTTCCGAAGGCACCTTGAGCACAGCGACGTCGGAGGGAACGTCGCTGCCGACGACGGTTGCAGTCAGATCGCGCCCGTCCTGCAGCGTGACCGTGATTTCGGTTGCGTTATCAACCACATGCGCGTTTGTAACTATGTAGCCGTTTTTTGCATCAAAGATGACACCGGAGCCCGCGCTCTGGAACTGACGCTCGCGGGGGCCCATGTCGGGGATGTCGAAGAACCGGCGGAAGAAGGGATCCTCGAGCAGTGGGTTCTGGGGTGAGCGCTCGCGGATGGTGCCGCGGGTGGCGATGTTGACCACGGCTGGCGAGACGCGCTTGATCATGGGCGCGAGCGTCGGCATCGGGGTTTCGCCAACCGCGGGAGGCAGCGCTGCCTGGCTTGCAACCGCAAGGGTTGCCAGCACGTACATACAGGCAGCTCGAAGGTTTTTTGCGCGATTGGACATGTGGATGAGGATACTCAAACGATGATCAGTTTTCTCTTGTGGGCCTTGTTGTTTATCTTCTGCTGGCCGCTCGCCTTGCTGGCGCTGTTCCTGTGGCCGCTGGTTTGGCTGATTTCACTGCCTTTCCGGCTGCTGGGCGTCGCCGTCGAGGGCGTTTTCGAACTGCTGCGGGCGATTATCCTGCTGCCGGCAAGGGTGCTCGGCGGCGGGCAGCGCTAAAGAAAAAAGGGCGGAGCCAGCGTGGCGCCGCCCTTCATTTAACGCTTCTTGGGTTGGGGACAGGCACCGCCGACGCGGAGCCAGTCCCCACACCGTTACGACTATGCCGCCAGGACTTCGATGCGGCGCGGTTCGGCTTTGGCGATCTTGGGGATCGCGAGCTCGAGCACGCCGTCCTTGAACTGCGCGGTGATCTGGTCCGCGGCGACGTTTTCGGGCAGCGTGAAGCTGCGCACGAACTTGCCGCTGACACGCTCGACGCGTGAGTAGCTGCTCTCAACGTCAGGTTTTTCGAAGCTGCGTTCTCCGTGCAGGGTCAGCACGCCTTTCTCCGCCGTCACGTTGATATTCGCCGGCTTGACGCCTGGCAGGTCGGCGCGCACGACGAACCGTCCGGCTTCCTCGTGGATGTCGACCGCCGGCGTCCAGGACGCGTCGGGCGAAGCGGTCTCGACAGTCTGGTCGAGATCCCGATGCAGCCGGTTGAACAGCGCCCAGGGCGCATAACGCACAACAGTCATGTCTAACTCCTTACTAACTACCGGGACCATCCCGATGTCATGTGGCACCTGTTGTGGACGCGGTAATTCCTGGTTCAAGAGGGTTGAAATCGGGATCTTCGGATCGACAGTCGCCGGCTGTCGCGCCGGCCCTGGCCCGGCCCTCGGGCACAACCTGTGGATGAGCTGTGACTAAGGAGTGGGCAGGGGGTGGACACAATTCCTTGTGTTCGGCCCGTTTCCTGCATCTGTCGATTAATCGCGTATTGACAGGCGATTCCTGCGGCACTAAATGCCGTAACAATATGATTGATAACGAATATATTTGCCATCGATTATGACAACGATGTTTCTTGACGCGCCGTTTTCACGTGCCTACTCTCTCGACCCCAACACAAGATGTTGTGTCGCGACATCTGGGTGGGTTGGGGAGCCGGGGAGAGGAATGGCGGCTGTCTGACAGCAGTCGCTCACTAGAAAGACGGGTTCAACCTCCAAATATTGGGGGTTTCGGCCGTTCTTTTCCGAAGGTTCGTGTTTGGCGGGAAGACAGGTCCGGAAACTTCGGGGGAGTGGTACCCATCCATGAATAGCGTGGTCAAACTCGAGCATAAAGATGTCGATGCCATTCCTTTTCAGGAAGCGTCGCTCGACATCTGGGACAAGAAGTATCGCTTGTCCGCCAAAGACGGCACGCCCGTCGACAAGACCATGGACGACACCTACAAGCGCGTTGCACGCGCGCTTGCCGACGTCGAAAACGAGTCCATCCGTGAGCAGTGGTACGAGAAATTCGTCTGGGCGCTGCGCCGGGGCGCCATCCCCGCGGGCCGCGTCACCTCGAACGCCGGAGCGCTGGAGCACAAGCCCGCCACCTCCACCATCAATTGCACGGTGTCCGGGACCATCGGCGATTCGATGGACGACATCCTGAACAAGGTTCACGAAGCTGGTCTCACTCTCAAGGCGGGTTGCGGCATCGGCTACGAATTCTCGACGCTGCGTCCACGCGGCGCCTACGTCTCGGGCGCCGGGGCGTACACCAGCGGTCCGCTGTCGTTCATGGATATCTACGACAAGATGTGCTTCACCGTGTCGTCAGCCGGTGGCCGCCGCGGCGCGCAGATGGGCACCTTCGATGTCGGTCATCCCGACGCCTTGGAATTCATCCGTGCCAAACGCGAGAACGGCCGTCTGCGCCAGTTCAACCTGTCGCTGCTGGTCACCGACGATTTCATGAAGGCAGTGCGGGCCGACACAGATTGGCACCTGGCCTTCCCGCTGCTCGTCAAGGAATACGATCCGGCCGAGCACAAGCTCGACGACAAAACGAAATTCCTGTGGCGCGAATGGCCGACCACGGAAAAATACGTCTCGCGCGAAGATGGCCTGGTCTGCTGCAAGATCTACAAGACGCTGCCGGCGCGCCGCATGTGGGACGTCATCATGACGTCGACGTACGACTTCGCAGAGCCTGGCTTCATCCTCATCGACCGCGTCAACGAGATGAACAACAACTGGTGGTGCGAAAACATTCGCGCCACCAACCCCTGCGTGCCGGCGGACACCTGGGTGCAGACGGCCGACGGTCCGCGCCAGGTAGCGGAGCTCATCGGCAAGCCGTTCGTGGCGCGTGTCGACGGCGGCGATCACGCGAGCAGCCCCGAGGGCTTTTTCCGTACCGCGCTCAAGCCGCTCGTGAAGCTCGCGACGGAAGAGGGGCACTCGCTGCGCCTCACGTCGGATCACCGTGTGCGCCGCATTTCCACGCTGACGCGGTTCCGCGTGGTCACCGAATGGTGTGCCGCGGGCGATCTGAAGGCCGGCGACAAGGTGCTGCTGCAGGATCATCGCCGGGCTGCTTCGTGGGCAGGCGATTCTGTCGCGAAAGACTTTGGCGCCAATGAGGGCTACCTCATGGGCCTGCTGGTCGGCGACGGCACTATTGCCGAAGATCGTGCGGAGCTTTCGATCTGGGCGCGTCCTGCGGTGGGCAACAGTGACATCGATGTCGGCGGTCCGCACTCCGTGATGGCCGCGGCGCTCGACGCCGCGCGCTGCTTCAACCATCGCGTCGATTTCTCCGGCTGGCACCAGGGTGCTGGCCGTGGCGAGTTCCGCCTTGGCATGGGCGCCATCACCGAACTCGCGCGCGACCTCGGCCTGCGTCCGGGCCGTCAAACCGTCACGCCGGCCATCGAGCGCGGCTCAGCTGAGTTCTATCGCGGCTTCCTGCGCGGCCTGTTCGATACCGACGGCAGCGTGCAGGGCAATCAGTTGAAGGGCGTATCGGTGCGCCTCGCGCAGTCCGACCTGGGCCTGCTCGAAGGTGCCCAGCGCATGCTGATGCGCCTCGGCATCGCCTCGAGCATGTACGAGCGCGCGCAGCACGAACTGGTCATCACCGGTGAAAACGTGGCGCGTTTCGCCGAGCTCGTGGGTTTCGCCGACACGGTCAAGCGCGCGCGCCTGTCGCGCCTGCTGGGCAGCTACAAGCGCACGCTCAATCGCGAGCGCTTCGTGGCAACCGTCGAGAGCGTGAACGCCGACGGCGTGGAGGACGTGTACGACGTGCAGATTCCGGGCGTCAACGAGTTCGATGCCAACGGATTCCACGCGCACAACTGCGGCGAGCAGCCGCTGCCACCGTACGGTTCGTGCTTGCTGGGCTCGGTCAATCTCACGCGTTTCGTGAAGAACGCGTTCACGGATTTCGCCGAGTTCGACTGGAACGAATACCGCGAAGTCGTGAAGGTGTTCACGCGCATGCTCGACAACGTCTGCGAGATCAACGGCCTGCCGCTTCCGCAGCAGCGCGACGAGATCATGCGCAAGCGCCGTCACGGCATGGGTTTTCTGGGGCTCGGCAGCACCATCACCTGCCTCGGCATGAAGTACGGCAGCGAGGACTCCATCAAGTTCACCGAAGACGTCTCGCGCGAGATGGCGGTGGCCGGATGGGAAGCGGCGCTCGAACTCGCGAAAGAGAAGGGCCCGGCGCCCATCATGAAGGAAGAGTTCAGCGTCACCGCCGAGATGCTGCGCAAGCGTCCGGAGATGAAAAAGGATGGCTGGAAAGTCGGCGACCTGATTCCCGGCCGCATCCTGCATGCGCGTTACAGCCGCTACATGCAGCGTGTCGCCGAGACGGCACCGTGGCTCGTCGATCAGCTGTCGAATGTCGGCGCGCGGTTCACGCACCACAGCTCGATTGCGCCCACCGGCACCATCTCGCTGTCCCTCGCCAACAACGCGTCGAACGGCATCGAACCCTCGTTCGCGCATCACTACTTCCGCAACGTCATCCGCCCGGGCAAGAAGAGCAAGGAGAAGGTCGATGTCTTTTCATTCGAGCTGCTTGCCTATCGCGAACTCATCAATCCGCGTGCGATGCCGGGTTCAACGAATGCGGCCGAGCAGCTGCCTGAGTATTTCACGACGGCAGATGACATCACGCCGCGAGAACACGTCGACATCCAGGCGGCGGCGCAAAGGTGGGTTGATAGCTCAATCTCCAAGACTGCGAATGTGCCTACGGATTACAAATACGAGAGCTTCAAAGACATCTATCTGTATGCCCATGAGAAGGATCTGAAGGGCTGCACCACCTTCCGTTTCAACCCCGAGGCGTTCCAGGGCGTGCTCGTGAAGGAAGAAGATCTCAAGAACACCACCTACGTGTTCACCCTCGAGGATGGTTCCGAGGTCTCGGTGAAGGGTGACGAAGAGATCGAATACGACGGCGAGAAACATTCCGCCGCGAATCTGTATGACGCCTTGAAAGAAGGCTACTACGGCAAGTTTTAGGACCAACCAACATGTCAGCCATCAAGATCGACAAGAAGATCGCGAAATACCGCGTGCAGAAGCCTGAAGACAAGGCCGCCGAAATCGCCGCTGCCGCGGCCGCCGCCGCGCCCGTTGTTCCGGTGAGGTTCGAGCCGGCGGTGCAGATGACGCACGACACGCAGGGGCGCTCGTCCAAAGTCGTGCGCATGACTGAGGAAGTGCAGCGCCCCGAAATGCTGGTGGGCTCCACTTACAAGATCAAGACGCCGGTTTCCGACCACGCGATGTACGTGACGATCAACGACATCATCCTGAACGAAGACACACCCTACGAGCAGCGCCGGCCGTTCGAGGTGTTCATCAATTCGAAGAATCTCGATCACTTCCAGTGGATCGTGGCGCTCACGCGCATCATCTCCGCCGTGTTCCGCAAGGGCGGCGATGTCACGTTCCTGGTCGATGAGCTCAAGGCCGTTTTCGATCCGCGCGGGGGATACTGGCAGGCGGGCGGCAAGTTCATGCCGTCGATCATCGCCGAGCTGGGCTATGTCATCGAAAAGCATCTGCAGACCATTGGCCTGCTCAAGAAGTTGGAGCTCGGTGACAATGAGAAGAAGCTGATTGCCGACAAGAAAGCTGAGTTCGAGGAGCGCACAAAGCAGACGGACGCCTTCGCCAAATCGCATTTTCCGGAAGGTGCCCAGCTGTGCGCGAAGTGCAGCACCGCCGCCGTCGTGATGATGGACGGGTGCATGACCTGTCTCAATTGCGGCGACTCGAAGTGCGGTTAGTAGTTCGATAGACGATGGCCGGGGAGGGTTAATTCCATTACGCGCGTCATCGCCGGGTTCCCCGCCCGGCTCCCCAGATGGGACCAGTGGAGGCGTCGCTCGATCCCGAACACGGGGAGTGCCAGATGTCTCTGACAGTGATGTCCAATACCTACGGCTGGTGGGACAAGACTCCATTCGAGGACTCGCAGGTGAACAACTGTTCTGCGCCGGTCTCTGACGAAGCGTTCTAGTCAGGGATTCTTACGGCGGGCGGGCGCGCCGTCCGGCACCGGCGGGCACCGCAGCGCGGCAGCATGTACCCACTGCAATCAGGCGTGGGGATTTCAATGAAGCTCGGTGCCATCTCAACCGCAATCTTGTCATCTTTGCTGCTCGCGGCGATCAGCTTCGCCGATGCGTTACCCACCTCCAACAAGTGGCGCATCGAACTGTCGGGCCAGGCTCTCACCTCCGGCGACATCGTGTTCCGCGTGACGCCGCGCCAGGGCGACTCCGTCGACGTGACCGTCGGCATCAAGAGTGGCCGTGCCGAGAACAATGTTGCCAAGGACGTGCGCGATGCGCTCGCCGCAAAACTCAGCCCCGATCGCTACAGCGTCGAAGTGGACGATGGCGAGGACATCCTCGTCAAGAAGAAGGCTGGCCAGCCGGACTTTGCGCTCGAGCTCATCGAGTCCAACGTGCAGAACGTCAGCATCAAGGTCGAAGGCGAATAGTTAGTGAGACGTACGTGCGCCCCGGAATCCGCCGGGGCGCGCCTGCCGGAGAGCAATTCATGTACCGCGCCATCCTGCTCGTTTCGCTCCTGGCGTCGTTCGCCCACGCCGCGAACTCGCCGCCGCTGTCGCCCTCATGGAACATCGCGTCCACCGGCAAGGCATCTTCAAGCGGTGAGCTGCTGTTTCGCATAACGCCGGGCGACGGCGGTGATGCAACTGAAGTCACTGTGTTCGTGCTCTCGGGTACCAACGACACCGGAGTGGCCAGCAGCATCCGGCGTGCACTCAACTTACAGCTGCGTGCCGACCGGTTCAGCATCGAAGCCGGTGAGGGTGCCAACGTGATGTTGACGAGCCAGGACCAGAAAGATTTTTCGGTCGAGCTGGTCGACTCGGATGTGGAGAGCGTGCGCGTGGCGGTACAAAGCGCCGCTCCAGCGGCGCCGCCGACGGTGCCGAAACAGGCGGCACCCGCCACCGCGCCGCCGCCCGCGACTCCAGCGGCGCCGGGCGACGCGATGCCGCCCGCCGAGGCAGCGCCGCCGCAAAATTCCTCTGCACCAGCCGCTCAACCCCCACCGGGTTCGCCACCGAATGCCCCCGGCGGAGATGGTGCTCCGGCCGCCGCGCCACCGCCCAACCCGACGCCGTCTGGCAGCGCGCCGGCGAGCGCGCCGCCGCCGACCTCGAACTAGTCAAGCGTCACCGGCTACGCCCGCGCTGGTTGCGCTAACAACCATCGGATAGGCTCCGCGTCGCATCATGAAAACGGCGTCTTGCGGACCGTCGAGGTCTTCAACGAGGCGGGGCGGCGCATCGTCGCCCGGCTGAAGCGGGCGGGCGAGGGCCTTTCCTAGGCCTTGCTCGCACGCCGGTGTCGCCGGTTTTCCACAACTATCTACTGTCGGGTCAATGAACTAGCCTCGGGACGATTCCGTAACGCGACAGGCTTCAGATGACGACGACGGTGCGAATCCTGGGGTCACGCGCCCGTGAACAGGTGCCCGGTACGAGCATCACGTTGCTGGCACCCGGATTTCGCGGCGCGCTGACCAAATTCGCCGCCGGCGTCGCATCCACCGCCACCTACGACCTGCCGTTCACCGAGGCTGCCGCCGGTGCGGAAGTCATGCTGGCCGCGCAGCTCACGCTGAGCCTCGAAGCCCGTGTCGTCATGGAAGGTCCCGGGTTGCGCTCGCGCAGTGCCGTGGTCACGCATCCGCGGGTCATCGTCCCGAGACGCACTGGCCTGGCCTATGTGCTTTTGCAGACCGATGAGACCGGCGCATCGAGCTTCGTCTGGCCAGCTTCGCACGATGAGACCGAGGCGATATTCCCTCTAACTATTGCGGCGCACGGCGCAACGCGCCGCGTGTTGCGCGTGCTCATGTGGCCGAATCAGCAGGTGTCGGGCCTGGGGGCACTCGCGGCTGCGAGCCGCTGGGAACGTTTGCGCCGTCCGCACCAGCTGGCGCAGTGCGCGGGCCGCGCGTCATGGCGGCTTCCGGATTGGAAGGCGCTCGAGGCCGGCCCGGTCCTGCTGCTGCTGCATGACACGTTCTCGACGCCGCAGGCGACGTTCGCCGACTGGGTCGGAGATGAGTCGTTTGCGCGCGTGCTCGCTGCGTACGGTGGGCGATGCCTGGCGTTCTCGCATCCCACGGTCGCCAGCGGCATCGACGAAAACCTCGCCTGGCTCGCGACTCACCTTGCAACTTTGCCGGGCCCATTGGACATCGTCGCGCATGGACGCGGCGGCCTGCTGGCGCGCGCGATCGCGGCCGACGGGCGGCTTCCCTTGCACCGCATATGCCAGATCGGCACGCCTAACAAAGGTACGGCGCTCGCGGCGAGCCTGCCACGCTTTCTCGATGGGCACGTGGCCATGCTGGCGCGGTCTTCGAAGGCCGTGGCGCAAGCGACGCTCGAAGGCGCGCTGTGCATGACGCGATTCGCCGCCCTGGAGGTTCTCGCGCCGCTGCCGGGCATGGAGGTGCTGCAACCAAATCGGCAGCCCGCGGGCGCGATCGAGTCGCCGGCGCGGCAGTGGTTCACGGTCAGCGCGCAGTTCACGAACGCCGCGGGTCACGACACGCCCGACGATTTTTCAGATACGCCCAATGACCTGGTCGTGCCCGCGGATGCGTGCCACCAACCCGGTGCTCCAGTTGCGGACTCGCTGCGCCTCGGCGGCGCGGAAGTGCATCACCACAACTACTTTACGGATCGCCACGTGCGCGAGCGGCTGGAGTCCTGGCTGCCCAGGTCCTTGTAGGACGCTGCCTAGCTTCGGACAGGAAGCGCGACGATGGTTGCCTGGCCTCTGCTGGAGCAATCTTCTCCCCAGTCGGTGGCGGCCTACATTCAGGCTGTCACCATGAACTGAGGGATTACAGACAATGAGTTCGACCAAGATTATCGCCATCGTTCTGATCGTTGCCGGCGTGTTAGGCCTGGCCTACGGCAAGTTCACGTACACCAAGGAAACGCATGAGGCGAAGGTGGGGCCTATCGAACTGTCGGTGAAAGACAAGGAGACCGTGAACGTACCCATGTGGGCTGGCATCGGCGCCATCGTGGTGGGCGCGGGCCTGCTGCTCGCGGGCGGCAAGCGCGCCTGAAGTTTCATATCGGGTTGCCGGGATCAGCTTTGCTGTCTGGCATCCTGTTGAGCCAAGGGGCAGTTCCGCCTTGTGGTGCGGCACTGCCCCTGATTATTTGTGCGCCGGTTCAGGTTGCCGAAATCAATTCTTGAGCTTGTATCCCGTGCGGAACATCCAGTGGATGACCGCCAGGCACAGCAGCATGAAGCCGAAAATCATGCTCAGGCTCAGCACCACGTTCACGTCGGAAACGCCGTAGAAGCTCCAGCGAAAGCCGTTCACCAGGTACACCACCGGGTTGAACAGCGTGATCTTCTGCCAGATCGGCGGCAGCATGGAGATGGAGTAGAAGCTGCCACCCAGGAAGGTGAGCGGCGTTACCACCATCATCGGCACGATCTGGATCTTCTCCCAGCTGTCGGCCCAGATGCCGATCAGGAAGCCGAGCAGGCTGAAGGTCACGCACGTGAGCACCAGAAATCCGACCATCCAGAATGGATGCAGGACTTCGAACGGCACGAACAGCCGCGCGGTGATGAGGATGATGGTGCCCAGGATCACGGATTTAGAGGCGGCCGCGCCGACGTAGCCTAACAAAGTCTCGGCAATGGATACGGGCGCCGACAGAAGCTCGTAGATGGTGCCGGCGAATTTTGGCATGTAGATGCCGAAAGACGCGTTCGATACGCTTTCCATGAGCACGGTGAGCATGATGAGGCCGGGTACGATGTATGCGCCGTAACTCACGCCATCGATGCTCATCATGCGTGAACCGATCGCCGAACCGAACACCACGAAGTACAGCGAGGTGGTCATGACCGGCGTGGCAATGCTCTGAAACAACGTGCGCCAGGTGCGCGACATCTCGAATCGGTAGATAGCCTGAACCGCATGAAGATTCATGGACGCGACCTCACCAGGTTCACGAAGATCTCTTCGAGCGAACTCTCGGCGGTTCGCAGGTCCTTGAACTCGATGTGCAGCTCGCTCAACTTGCGCAACAACCCGGCGATGCCGGTTTCGCTTGCCTGGGTATCGAAGCTGTATACGAGCTCGCTGCCATTCTTGGCGAGTTCCAGCGGCAGGCCGGCGAGCCCGGCCGGGATCGACGCCAGCGGCACCTGCAGCTGCAGCGTGAGCTGCTTCTTGCCCAGCTTACGCATGAGCGCGGTCTTTTCTTCAACGACGATCAGCTCGCCCTTGCTGATGACGCCGATGCGATCGGCCATCTCCTCGGCTTCTTCGATGTAGTGAGTGGTGAGAATGATGGTGACACCGCTTTCGCGAAGCTTGCGCACCATCTGCCACATGTCGCGCCGCAGCTCGACGTCGACGCCAGCCGACGGTTCATCGAGGAACAGGATGTTTGGTTCGTGCGAAAGCGCCTTGGCGATCATGACGCGGCGTTTCATGCCGCCCGACAGGGTCATGATCTTGGCGTCTTTCTTGTCCCACAGCGAAAGATCGCGCAGCACTTTTTCGACGATGGCCGGATTGCGCGGCTTGCCAAACAATCCACGGCTGAAGGTGAGCGTGTTCCACACCGTCTCGAACATGTCGGTGGTCAGTTCCTGCGGCACCAGCCCGATCTTGGCGCGCGCGGCGCGGAAGTCGCGCACGATGTCGTGGCCGTCGGCGGTCACCTCCCCGGTGGAGGCGGTGACGATTCCGCAGATGATGTTGATGAGCGTGGTCTTGCCGGCGCCGTTCGGGCCGAGCAGCGCGAAGATTTCGCCGCGGCGAATTTCGAGGTTGACGTTCTTGAGGGCGTTGAAGCCAGACGCGTAGGTCTTCGAAAGGCCGGAAACTGTTAGCACGGACATGGGCGGCTAAGTTATCGATCCGGGGCCCGTGACTCAATGGCCCGAAGGGGATAGGCCGGCGAGTATTCCTGATGCGGGATTAAGCCAAGCTCGTGTCGTCGCAAGCTGACGCCATTCCTGCGTCGATTCACGGTAATCTTCGCGGGCAGATGATCGCCAAGCCACGACTCGCCAAACAACCCGCCATCCACGGCGAAGCTCTGAACTCTCCGCGCCAGTTCTTCGGCGTGTTTCGCTACAGCAGGCGCGCGCTCGAGCTGTTGTGGAGCACCAGCCGCAAGCTGGCGTTCCTGCTCGCCTTCGTCACCATCATCGCCGGCGTGTTGCCATCGATAGTGGCATGGGTGGGCGCGCGCATCGTCGATAGCGTGGTTGCGGCGACGCGCGCGCACAGCACCGGCGGGGACGTGGATATCACCAAGGTCCTGCTGTGGGTGCTGGTGGAAGGGCTGACGCTGGTCGTGATCACGGCTGCGCATCGCGGCATCACGGTGTGCCAGTCGCTGCTCAAGGCCAAGCTCTCGAATCGCGTCAACGTGCTCATTCTCGAGAAAGCGTTGACGCTCGAGCTCACCCACTTCGAGGATTCGGAGTTCTACGACAAGCTCACGCGCGCGCGTCGTGAAGCATCGAGCCGCCCGTTGTCGCTGGTCATGCGCACCTCGGGCCTGTTCCAGAATGCCATCGCCATCACCAGTTTCGCCGTCCTGCTCGCAAACTTCTCGCCGTGGGCAGTGGTGGTGCTCATCTTCGGCGGTCTGCCGGCGTTCTTCGCCGAGACCAAGTTCTCCGGTGACGCATTCCGGTTGTTCAAATGGCGCGCACCCGAGACGCGCATGCAGACCTATCTCGAAACCGCGCTCGCGCGCGAAGACCATGCCAAAGAGGTCAAGCTCTTCGATCTCGGCAATCTCTTCCTCGGTCGCTACAAGGCGATCTACGAAGGGCTCTACGAGGCAGATCGCAATCTCACGATCCGCCGTGATGTCTGGGGATTCATCTTCACGCTGGTGAGCATCGCGTCGCTGTACAGCGCCTATGCCTGGTGCGCGGTGGAAGCGGTGCGCGGGCTCATCACGCTCGGCGAGATGACCATGTACATCATGCTGTTCCGTCAGGGCCAGGCGGCCGTCACCGCCAGCCTCGGCGCCATCGGCGGCATGTACGAAGACAACCTCTATCTGTCGACGCTCTATGAATATCTCGAGCAGCCCGTGGATGAGAGCAAGGGCACCGCGGTCAGTGGCCCCGATCCCACCGCCGGAGTGCAGTTCGAGGACGTCGAGTTTCGCTATCCGGGCTCCGACAAAGTCGCCATCACGGGCATCAACCTGCAGATCAAGCGCGGCGAAAGCCTGGCGCTGGTGGGCGAGAACGGTTCCGGCAAGACCACGCTGATCAAGCTGCTGACACGGCTTTACAAACCCACGCATGGCCGGGTGCTGCTCGATGGCCGCGACCTGGAGGAATGGGACCCCACGGTGCTGCGCCGGCGAATCGGCGTCATCTTCCAGGATTTCGTGCGTTACCAGCTCATGGTCGGCGAAAACGTCGGCGCCGGCGACGTGCGCGCTTTCGAGGACGAAGATCGCTGGCGCCAGGCGGCAAAATCCGGCAAGGCCGCGCCATTCATCGAGGACATGCCGCTCAAGTACCAGACGCAGCTCGGCAAGTGGTTCAAGGATGGCCGCGAGCTCTCCGGCGGCCAGTGGCAGAAGATCGCGCTGTCGCGCGCCTTCATGCGTGCCGATGCCGACATTCTCGTGCTCGATGAACCCACGGCCGCCATGGACGCCGCCGCCGAGGCCGAAGTGTTCGAGCACTTCCGCTCGCTCATGGGCAACCGCATTGCCATCGTGATCTCGCACCGGTTCTCCACGGTGCGCATGGCCGACCAGATCGTGGTACTCGATCAGGGGCACATCGTCGAGCGCGGCAACCACGAAGCGCTCATGAAGGACGACGGCATCTACTCCAAACTCTTCACGCTGCAGGCCCGCGGCTATAGATAGTCCTTGCGGGGTTCATGGCCCGTCAATGGCCCATTCCTATACAATCGCGCACCTTCTAACGAGTGCAGGGAGTGCTGGTCATGCCGACGAACATGCGTCTCAAGACGTTGATTGTGTTGTGCGCGGCGCTCATCGCGCCGCTGTGTGAGGCGAAGAAGCCGAAGACCCCGCCCGTCGCGGTAGCTCCCCCGCCGGCGGTGGCAGTCGCCGCCCCCGAACGCATCACCACCGTCGAAGGCATCACCGAATACCAGCTGTCGAACGGCCTGCGCGTGCTGCTATTCCCCGACCAGACCAAGCAGACCATCACGGTCAACGTCACCTATCTGGTCGGATCGCGCCACGAGAATTACGGCGAGACCGGCATGGCGCATCTGCTCGAGCACATGGTGTTCAAGGGCTCGACCAGCCACAAGGACATACCCACCGAGCTGTCCTCGCATGGCGCCCGCCCCAACGGCACCACCTCCTGGGACCGAACTAACTACTTCGAGACCTTCGGCGCCACCGCCGATAACCTGCGCTGGGCGCTCGACCTCGAATCCGATCGCATGGTCAATTCCTTCATCGCCCAGAAAGATCTCGACAGCGAGATGACGGTGGTGCGCAACGAGTTCGAGGGTGGCGAGAACCAGCCCGCCAGCGTGCTGTTCAAGCGCCTGCTGTCGGTGGCCTACGACTGGCACAACTACGGCAAGCTGCCGATCGGCGCGCGCTCGGACATCGAAGGCGTGCCGATCGAACGACTGCAGGCGTTCTACCGGACCTACTACCAGCCCGACAACGCGTTGGTGCTGGTCGCCGGCAAGATCGACGAAGCCGCGACGCTCGCGCTCGTGCAGGAATACTTCGGCCACATCCCGCGCCCCACGCGCGCACTTCCGGACATGCACACCGTCGAACCCACGCAAGATGGCGAACGGCGCTTCGCATTGCGCCGTGAGGGCGATGTACCGATGGCTGCCGCCGGTTACCACGTCCCCTCGGGCGTGCACGAAGACTTCGCTGCGCTCGAGATTCTCGGCCAGGTACTGGCGGACGCCCCGGGCGGGCGTCTCCACAAGGAACTGGTTGAAAAAGGCAAGGCGGCGGCCGTATTCCCGGCAGCGCTCATGCTCGCGCAGCCGGGCATGTTTGGCTTCGGCGTGCAGGTGCGCGCCGAGCAATCCGTCGATGCGGCGCTCGACCAGTTGCTCGCCCTCGTCGAAAAACCCGCCGCGAAGCCGGTCACCGACGCGGAAGTTGCGCGCGCTCGCACCCAGATTCTCACGCAGATCGAGCTCACCCTGAACTCCTCGGAAAACGTCGGCCTCTCCTTGAGCGATTGGGCGGGCATGGGCGACTGGCGACTGATGTTTCTGAATCGTGACCGCCTGCGCGCCGTGAAAACTGCCGACGTGCAGCGTGTGTGGGCTAGCTACTTCAAGCCCTCGAACCGCACCGCCGGAGTCTTCTACCCCACCAAGGCACCGGATCGCGTCGAGGTGCCCAAGACCCCCGACGTCGTGGCGCTGGTCAAGAACTACAAGGGCGATGCGGCGAAGGATGCCGGGGAGGCCTTCGATGCCACGCCCGCGAACATCGAGGCGCATGTCAAACGCACGACGCTGCCCGGTGGTCTGCAGTTAGTCCTGCTGCCGAAAAAGACGCGCGGTGGCGGTGTGTACGCCGGCATCGCTCTTCGTTTCGGTGAGGTGGCAAGTCTCAAGAATCTGGGCGGTACGCCGGGCTTCGCCACCGGCATGCTGATGCGTGGCACGACCAAGCACACGCGCCAGCAGCTGGCGGACGAGTTCGACCGCCTCAAGGCGCGCGTCAACGTGAATTCCTGGGGTTCGGGCATGTACCTGTTCGCGGAAACCACGCGCGAGAATCTGCCGGCCGTTCTCACGCTGGTCACCGAGGTGCTGCGCGAGCCGGCGTTCGATCCGAAAGAAATCGAACAGTTGCGCGCCGAGTGGCTCGCCGGCATGGAGCAGCAGCGCAGCGAGCCGTCGACGCTGGCGTTCAATCAATTTCAACGGCATCTCAAGCCTTATCCGCGTGGCGATATCCGTTACGTGGAGACAACCGACGAAAGCATTGCCAGCGTGAAGGCGGTCACTCGCGAACAGATGGTCCGCTTCCATCACGATTTCTTCGGCGCCCAGCCCGCGCAGGTGTCGGTGGTCGGCGATTTCGATGCCGCCGCGCTCGAGAAGCAGGTGGCGTCATTGTTAGGTGGCTGGAAGAACTCCAAGCCCTTCACTCGTGTACCGACGGACTACTTCGATGTGCAGGCGAAGGATGTCGTCATTGAAACGCCCGACAAGGCCCAGGCGTTCTTTGTCGCCGGCATGAACCTCGCGCTGCGCGACGACGACCCGGATTACCCGGCGCTGGTTCTCGGCAACTACATCCTGGGTGGTTCGGGCCTCAATTCCCGGTTGACGGGGCGCATCCGCGGCAAGGACGGCTTGAGCTATGGCGTGGGCTCGCAGTTGACCGGTGACAACTTCGACAAGGCCGGCATGTTCTTCACCTACGCCATCTACGCGCCGCAGAATCTCGCCAAACTTCAGCAGGCGTTCAACGAAGAGATCGCCCGTGCGCTCGCCGAAGATTTCACGCCGGATGAAATCGACAAGGCCAAGTCCGGCTGGCTGCAGTCACGCGGAGTTTCGCGGGCACAGGACAACGAATTGGCGGGCGCGCTCGGTCACGGGTTGTTCGTTGGCCGCACGTTGGCGTGGGACGCGGAGTTCGAGCAGAAGGTGATGGCGCTCGACGGCGCGCAGATTCGCGCGGCGCTCAAGCGTCACCTCGACCCGGCAAAATTCACCGTCATCAAGGCTGGTGATTTCGCCGGCGCCGCGAAGAAAGCGACCGCGGCTCCGGCGCCGCCGACGGCCCCGGTCGTGAAATAGCGGATCGCTGCGGACCGGCGAGTTCACGCGAACTCACCAGCGAGGATCGGCCCTGAAGAGGGACTGGTCCTCGTTTCCGCGGCGCAAAAAAAAGCGGCGCCACCAGGGCGCCGCTCAATTCGATTGCTTCGAGTTTTAGAAGCGGCCGCGGCCACCGCCGCCGCCACCACCACCACCACCGAAGTTGCCACGCGGGGCGCCGCGCTCGCGCTCCTGGGCTTCGTTTACCTTTAGCGGACGACCACCGAAGTCTTTGCCATCGAGCGCCTGCATGGCGCGCGTAGCATCGGCATTCGGCATTTCAACGAAGCCGAAGCCGCGCGGGCGGCCGGTCTCGCGATCGTTCACAAGCGACACCTTGTCAACGGTGCCATGGGTTGCGAAGAGGGTGCGCACCCCATCTTCGGTGGCGGAGAAAGGCAGATTTCCAACGTAAAGTTTCGTCACGAGAATCACTCACAGAAATTGAACAGGTGACAGGTCAAGCCCTGCCTGCTGGTCGCGGAATACTTTGGGGTTAGCGACGCCGTGAATGCGGTGTCGTATCGACGAAGAATCTGCAATCCGGCGGCGACGCTACATGAATCCTCGGACGGAGGCCAGAACGTCAGGTCGAAAATGCCGGGGAAGCCCCGGCCCGCCCCCTTCCGGGGCGCGGGCCGAAGGCCGATTAGGCCTGTTTTAATGCAGCTGTCCGCGGATTTCGCCGCCTGGCCATTTCGCCGAATGGACGTTGGCGTAGGCCGTGCCGTTGCGAATTGCTGCCGCGATTTCTGCAAAAGCGCCCGGCTCAATACCCTGGCCCGGCGCCGTTGCGGTCGGTCCGGGTCCGACCACGAGGTCGGGTGTGATGACGCCGGTGATCTCCGCCGGTCCCACGGGGCACGCCTGCGTGCCCGCAGGTCCGGGATTTCCCGCGAGGTTGCTGCACAGGAAGAAGCTGATTCCACCGTTGACGCTCATCTGGCCGAAGTGCACGTGGGCCTGCTGTACGGCGCCCTCGAGCGCGTCGTAGCTGAGCTTCCAGGTGATGGTGTTCGCCTTGCTGTCGACCAACGCGCGGAAGTGCCCGTGGGCCACCGTCGAGAGCGCCGGCACTTCCTGATAGCCGATCAGATCGGCGCGGACCACGAATTTCGAATCATTGTCCCGGCCGCGATCCCGGTCGTCATCGTCATGCGCCATCAAACTACCGCCCAGCAGCCCGAAAGCGAGCGCCGCCAGTCCCGATTTCAACAGTCGTCCATTCATGACATTCCCCTGGTTGTTTGGTTACATGCTCGCTTCGCGTCACGGAGAGGTCCCCTCATGCTCGAACTCGGTCTCGTTTACCCCATGTTGGCGCTGGTGCTGCTCACCGGCGGCGTCCTCATCGTGTTGTTCCGATCCCGGGTCCGCATGGTCCGCGAAGGCCTAGCCCCGGTGAGTTACTTCAGAGTCTTCCAAGGTTCCCCCGAGCCCGAATTTGCCGCGAAGCCTGGCCGCCACTTCAGCAACCTGTTCGAGGCTCCCACTCTCTTTTATGCGGCGTGTCTGACTGCCATGGTGGCCGGAGTGACCGGGGGCGCCGTCCTGGCGTTGGCCTGGGGCTATGTCGCGATGCGGTATGTGCATACCTTCATCCACCTGGGAGCCAACCGGGTCAGGCACCGCATGCGCGCGTATTTCGCCAGCTGGCTGCTGTTGATGGCGATGTGGATCTACGTGGCTGTGGAAGTGGCGACCCGTTCCTGACGCAGAACTGAAAATCGCGGTCGATGCGCTCGAGCAGATCGCGGGCGGAAACGTCTTTGGCGTGGCGGGATCTCGACCGACATCGAGCAGGTCTGCGCGAGGCCGGAACGACTGGCGCGTGCGTAAGGAAAAATTGCGCTGAATTGATTTTTTTCGCCGGCGCGCGGGCCATTGCGCCACGATCGAGCACGGCGTGGCGGCGATCAAACAACCCAAGCGCCAATTTCGTGCGGTGAAAATCACGCGCGATCTTCGCGCGTTTCACTTGAAAACCTGCACCACAACGGCGTGACCACGCGCGTGATCCGCGCGTTTTGTTTTCTCCCCACGCCCTGAAGGCGCCGCGCATCCGCCGCGCCTCGCGCCTCGCAATCCAATCCAACTGCGCGCTTTTTCGCGACTTTTCCAAGGTTGTTAGGCGGGGCGGAGCCCACGCAGCGCGCGCCGCGACGCGGTGTTGGCCGGAATATTGCAACACCAGTTCACATTCTTGCCGGACGCAACTGCTGAAGTTTCCACGCAGGAAGGATCACGGATCGTCTGCTTCATCCGTGGGCAATCGGGCGAGGGTCTGCGTCTGATGATGAATAAAACTTGAAACCTAGGGAGATTTTTTCATGCGTACCAATCGCGCCAAAAGTTGGCTGATCAAATCCACATTGATTGCGCCGCTCGCCTGGACGCCGGCGATGCTGCAAGCACAAGAAGCCGCGGCCGACGCGGCGGCAACGGAAGAGCCCGAACCCGAGACCGTCATCGTCACGGGCACGCGTGCCACGGGTCTCGATGAGTACACCAGCGCTTCGCCGGTGCAGGTGCTGAAGGCCGAAGAGCTCGAAAGCGCCGGCAAATCCGATCTGATGAGCGCGCTGGCGAATGTCGTGCCGTCATTCACGGCGCAGGCGTTTGGTGGCGACATGGCGAACCAGACACTCCAGGCAAAACTGCGCGGGCTGAGTCCGAATCACACGCTGGTGCTGATAAATGGCAAGCGCCGTCACACCACGGCGAGTCTCGCGATCCTGGGCGGCCCCTACCAGGGTGGTGCGGGTGTCGACCTCAACTTCATTCCGGTCAATTCAATCGATCACATCGAAGTACTCACCGAAGGTGCCGCGGCGCAGTACGGCACTGACGCAATCGCCGGTGTCATCAACATCATCCTCAAGAAAGATTCGAATGGCGGCTCGGCGAGCTACACCAACGGTGGCAACTATGCCGGCGACGGCGCCACCAGCTCCTTCGCCGGCAACATCGGTTTCGAAGCCACGGGTGGTTCGTACATCAATTTCTCCGCGGAGTACCGCGATCACGATCATACGAACCGCGGCGATATCGATCCGCGTGTCGTGGATCCTGCGCGCATCGATGCGGATTTCGGCGGCACGTTCCCCAACACCAATATGCCGTTCGCGGCGGGCTATCCGTACCTCAACAAGATCTTTGGCGATGCCGCCTATGAGATCAAGGTGGTTTCGGTGAACGCGGGTGCGCCGATCGGTGAGAGCGCCGAGTTCTATACGATCGCCACCTGGGGCAACAAGCACGCCGCGTCGTTCGAGAACTATCGCCTGCCGAGCCGCGTCGCGTACACGGATCCGGACACCGACGTGGTCACGTACCTGCATCCGTATGGCTTCAGCCCACGCGAAGAAACGGAAGAGACCGATCACTCGGTGACCGCCGGGGTGAAGGGCGATGCCGGTTCCTGGAGCTGGGACGTCTCGTCCACCTACGGAAAGGACGACATCGACATGTTCACGCGCGACTCGGCCAACGCGTCGCTGTATGCCGCCACTGGCCAGACGCCGGCGAATTTCTACGACGGCACGTACACGACGACGCAATGGACCAGCAACCTCGACGTGAGCAAGGAGTTCGATATCGGTCTCGCCGATCCCATGAATTTCGCGTTCGGCGCCGAGTACCGCAAGGAAACCTGGGAAGCCGTGCCGGGCGATGCCGGTTCGCGTTACTTCGAGGGCGGACAGTCGTTCCCGGGCATCAGCACATCGGACTCCGGTGCGCATGACCGCGATGTCACCGCCGCGTACGTGGATTTCGTGGTTTCGCCGCTCGAAGCGCTGCGCCTCGAGCTCGCGGGGCGCTACGAGGACTACAGCGACTTCGGCGATACCACGGTGGGCAAGCTGAGCGCCCGCTATGAGATCAACGAACAATTTGCGTTGCGCGGCACGGCGAGCACCGGCTTCCGTGCGCCGACGCTGGCCGAGGAGTTCTACTCCGCGACCAACGTGGGACCGACCACGGCGTTCGTCCAGATGCCACCCAATGCTCCGGCCACTGCCTTGCTGGGCCTGGGCGCGGGGCTGCAACCCGAGAAGTCGACCAACTACTCGGTGGGCTTCGTCTACCGCCCGGAAGGCAGCCTCGCGATCACGTTCGATCTATACCAGGTGGAAGTGCGCAACCGCATCGCCGGCACCAGCACGTTCTACGGCACGGTCGACGGCGAGCTGGTTTCTCAGCCCATCGTCGACGCCATCATCGCCAACGGCAACGTGCTCGATCCCGAGGTCACGGCCAGCGGCGACACGGGCATCAATCTGTTCGCCAACGGTGTGACCACGGAAACCCGCGGCGCGGAACTGATGTTCGACTTCGCGACCGACCTCATCGGCGCGAAGGTGGACTGGACTGTCGCGGCTACCTACAACGAAACCGAAGTGACCGCGGTGCGGCCCACGCCGGTGGAATTCGGCACGACTCAGTCGCTGTTCGACAAGGTGGCGCTGTCAGATCTCGAGGAGACTTCGCCGAAGTACCTGGTGAACCTGGGGGCATCGTTTGAATGGGATCGGTTGTCGCTCAGCGTCCATGAGCTGGTCTACGGCCCGTCGGCGCAAAACGAAACCAGTAACGGCGTGGATTTCTTCCGTACGGAGATCGACGTCACGCCGATCACCAACTTCGAAGCGTCGTTCGAGGCCCTCGAAGGCCTGACACTCACAGTGGGTGCCACCAACGCGTTCGACGAGTACCCGGCGAAGCGCAACGCGGAATACCGCACCTTGCAATTCAATTCGGGGGACAACGGCGCGGTCTCGCAGTATCCGTCGTTCTCGCCGTTTGGCATCAACGGCGCGTACTACTACGGCAAGCTGATGTACAAGTTCTGACCGGGGAAGGGCCAAGGAGTGGTCGGGTGCTCGCGGCTCGGCCACCCCTTTTTCATTGTCGAAAACCCATCTACGAAGAGTTTCGTTGACAAAGTACGAAAGTCATCGTATTTGAGGGTCATGAAGTGGATGACCTGGTGGAATTCGGTGGCTGTCGTCGCGGCGCTGTTACCGGCGTTCTCTTCGGCGGGTGCGGCAAACGCATCGTGCCCGGCAAGGCCGCCACTGGCCGGCGACTTCGCTCCCCAGGGCGTCGATGTCAGAACGCTGAGCAGGAACGTCAGACCCGGGGACGATTTCTTCATCTACGTGAACGAGGGATGGGTCACCTCGACGCAGATTCCAGCAGGCTATTGGGACTACGGGCAAACCAGTGTCCTCGGGACCACTGTCGATGCGCGGATCAAGGCACTCCTCGAGCAGGGCCTGGCCCGTCAGTGGCCTCGTGGAAGCGCCGGCAGCCAGGTCCGTGATGCGTACGCGAGCTTCCTGGACACCGCGGCAATCGAACGGCTCGGGTTATCCGCTGTCCGCGCCGACGTCAAACGGTTGTTCGGCGCCACCAAGGCCGACGGCGTTGCGCGATGGATGGCCAATCCGGCATCGAGCTCGCTGTTCGCGATCAACACTTTCCTGGCCGAGGGTCGATGGCTCGTTCACCTCGATCAACAGAATCTCGGTCAGCCCATGCTGGGCCTTCCGAACCCTGATGCCTATTCACGGACCGATGGGACCTATCCGTCAACGCGGGCGGCCTATCAAGCTTACATCGGGGCGGTGCTCGACAAAGCGGGGGTCGATCACGCGAGTGATCGCGCGGCGCGGGTGTTGGCACTGGAGACGCGGATCGCCGGCAATCTGTGGCCGTTCGAGAAGCTGCGCGATCGACGGGCTAACTATCACCCCATGACGGTTCGCGAACTGACCGTCTATGCGCCCGGGTTCCCGTGGCGATCGTTTCTGAGCGCGCGCCGAGCCGGGCAGGTGACCGACATTGTCCTTGGCACCGATACCGCCGTACAGCGCCAGGCCCGGTTGTTCGCCGAGACTCCGCTCGGAGACTGGAAATCGTATCTGGCGTTCCATTGGATACAGAATCAGATCGACGTTCTCCCCGAGACCTTCCGGCAGGCGAGCTGGGATTTTTACGGCAGGACAATGTCGGGTGCCCAGGCGCCGCCGCCGCGCGCAGATGTCGCGTTGCGGCTGGTCAGCAGTGCGCTGGGGCAGCAAGTGGGCCGCCTTTATGCCGAGCGTCATGTCAGCGAACAGACCCGATCTTCAGCGGAGGAAATGATTGCCTATCTACGCCAGGCGTTTACCGAACGCCTCGCCAACGCAACGTGGTTGGATGAGGCGACCCGGGCCGAGGCGCAGGCCAAGCTCGAGCGGTTCGGATTCAAGGTTGGTTATCCGAAAATCTGGCGTGATTACTCCGCGGTGAAGATCGGCAGCGATGACGCCGCGGGAAATCTGCGTCGTATTCGTGAGGCGGATTGGGCGCACCAGCTGCGTCGCCTGAATCCCGGGATGAAGGACGAGCCCTGGTATCAGACGCCGCAGACGGTCGACGCCAGCTACAGCGTGCTCATGAATGCGATCGAACTACCTGGCGCGTACCTCGAACCACCTTATTTCGACGCGCAGGCCGATGCCGCCGTCAACTTCGGCGCGATCGGCGCCATCGTCGGGCACGAGATGGGTCATGGATTCGATGATCAGGGGATTGTCTATGACAGCCAGGGGCGCCTGCGGAGCTGGTGGTCAGATGAGTCGCTGAGGCAATTCCACACGCGTGCGCAGTCGCTGGTCGATCAATACAACGCATTCAGTCCGTATGCGGGCGTGCATGTGAACGGCCAGCGAACGATCGGTGAAAACATTGCCGATCTGTCCGGCGTGTCGCTGGCGTATCGCGCCTATCACCTGTATCTCGCCGATCATCCCTGCGCGGACCAGGCCTCGCTCGATGGACTGACCGGAGATCAGCGCTTCTTCGAGGCCTGGGCACAGGCGTGGAGATACAAGGCGCCGGAGAGCGCGACGCGCTGGGTCATCGACTACAGCTATCACGCGCCGACTCAGTATCGCGTCAATGGTGTCGTGCAGAATCTCGATGAATGGTATGCGGCGTTTGGGGTGCGGCCCGGCGACAAACTGTTTGTTTCACCCGAGAAGCGGGTACGGATCTGGTAGGCGACATCGCTTTCATTTGACCAGCTGCACTTCGATTTCGACCAGCATGCCGGGCGCGACAAGGCCGGCCACCTGCACGGTCGAACGCGCCGGCAGATTCGGCTGCTCCTTGGTACCGAAGAACTGGGTGTAGGCGGCCATGAATCCTTCAAAGTCCATGCGGCCGCCCTTGGCCGGATCGCCCACGAGATAGACCGTCATTGCCGCGACGTTGCCGAAGGTCAGACCCATGGCGTCGAGCGATTCCTTGATGCGACTGAAGGTGCTCATGGCCTGGGTCTTGGTGTCGCCCCAGTAGGCTGGTGTGCCGGCTTCAGCCTTCGGGTCGAGCGGCGCGGGTGTGGTGCCGCTGTGGAAGATGATGGTCTTGCCGGGCGGCACCTCGACTGCGCGCGCAATCGGGAAGGTGCTGCCGCCGGGCAGTGGGTGGCGGACGACATCGGCGGCGTTCGCCGCGGTGCCGACGGTCATCGCGAGCGCGCAACTCACCGCCGCGCGCACCAGGAAATCAGGACGATCGCGTCTGGTCATAGAGACTCCTTAGATTCAATGGTTTCCCGGCCCGCAGCCGTCACTTCAGCGTGTTGATGTAGGCCACGACGTCGGTGATGGCCTTCTCGTCGGCCAGCGTCGTGGCGATGGCGCGCATCTGCGCGCCGTAGGTGTCGCGCTCATCGGCGCCGCGCAATCCCAGCTTGTAGTTGGCGAGCTGTGTCGCGAGATACCAGTCGGAGCGCGCTGCCAGCGCCGGCGCCTGCAGCGCCTGGCTGCCTTCGCCCTTCGCGCCATGACATGCCACACAAGTCTTGTAGAGCTCCTTGCCGTGCGCAGTGTCGCCGCGGACTGTCGTGGCGGGACGCTTCGATTCGAGCGTGCCGACGAATTGCACGGCTGCATCGAGAGTGCCTTCCGTTTTCACGCGCGAGCCCACCGGGCCCATTTCGTGTCCGCTTACGTCGTCGGCCGGGATGCCGCGCACGCCAGTGGCGAAATTCTCGAGCTGACGCGCCAGGTACCAAGGCTCCATGCCGGATATCTTCGGTGCGCGAATGCCGAAGTTGCCGTTCGCGCTGGCGCCGTGACACAGCAGGCAATAGTCGAAGTTGTTACCGGCACCGGCACTTCCCGCCACCAACGCGGCGGCGATGGCGACCGCGATTCGGCCCATGCTTTTTCGAAGTGCGTGATTCATGCGGCCACCACGGCGCCGGCGCGCTCGCGTGCATCGATGTCGGCGATGGCGTGATGCGCCGAAGCCATGGCGCCCTCCTGCCAGCCCGGGTGATAGCTCACCTGGTCGCCCATCAAATAATGATTGCCCACCGGTGTCTGCAGCGTCTTGAACCATTTCTTCCAGAGCTCTTCGTCCCACTGCGCGGCGCAGCCGAGCATGTGATTCATCTGGTGCCAGGCGATGCTCACGCCGCTCTCGACATAGCTGCCGTAGCCCGGATGGATCTTCTCGCCCTGTGCGATCGCCAGCTTGAAACGCTCCGCCGGCGCGAGCCGCGCAAATTTCTCGCCCGCATTCGGGTCGAAGGTATACGCGCCGAGCATCACGCCTTTTTGCCGGTTGATGCCATGCGCCGGGTACCAGAGCTGCTGTATGTCCTGCAGCGTCCAGGAAATGCCGCCGTAGATGCCTTCCTTTTCCCAGAAGCGTTCCTTCATCTGGAAGCCGATCTTGAAGAGTTTGCCGCGCGGAATCGCGGTGAGACCGGCAGCATATTCCTTGGGGAAATTGTGTTCGATACCCGCGAGCAGATGCATCGGGATGCAATTGAGCACGTAGTCGGCCCGGGTCTTGATGTATTGGCCGTCGCGTCGGTACGTGACTTCCACGCCGCGCTCCATCACCTGAATTTTCTGCACCTGCGATTCGAGCTGCACGAGGTGCCCAATCTTGCGCAGGAAACCCGCCGGCACGCGGTCCATGCCTCCGACCGGCTCCATCATCATTGCCGCCTGATCGTCGGTTTCGCCGAAGCTCATGATCGCCATGAACCTGGATTTCAGCAGCTCACGGCCATCGAGCGGCGTCTTGAGCACTTCCGGACTGGTGTAGTCGTGCAAGGCCAGGCCCGCGTTGCTCGAACCAGCATATTTGAAGCCCGGATCGAGGCTGCCCAGGTACTTCAGGTATTCGCGCAGGCGCTCGTAGTCTTCCTTCGTCATCGAGGCCGAGAATTGTTCTGGCGTCATGGACTTGGACATGAGCTCGGCCACGAAGCCGCGCGAGTCCGTCATGTATTCGCGCGCGCGGACCGGCTTGCCGCCAAACATGGCATCGTCCTGCACCCAGGCATTGCGGTTGTCGTTGATGAACGGCTCGAGTTCGACGTCGAGTTCCTTGCAGTAGTTGAGCAACGCTTTGTGGTGCCCCGGAATGCGCGCGGGACCACAGTTGAAGTAGAGGTCCGGATCTTTGTCGAAATTGCAGACCTGCGGGTAACCGGTTTCATCGATGCGATCGCCGTTGCGCACGGTCATGTTGCGCCCGCCGGCGCGGAACGAGGCTTCGAGCACCTGTACTTCGTAGCCCTTGCGATTCAGCTCGTAGGCCGCGGTCAGTCCGGAAATGCCGCCGCCGAGAATCAGCACCTTTCTGGATCTGGTCAGTGCCGCCAGCTGCGGTTTCGCCGCGTGTGTGATGGCGGGCATCAGAGCGAGAGCAATGGCTGCGCGATAGACGGCTGTCGATCCGCCGACTGCCCCCGCTAATTGAAGGAAGTCGCGGCGCGACACAGATCTTTTCATAGGTTTCCCGTGGCTGAGAATCTTGTATTTTTTACCGCGACCATGCTGATCGCCTCACTTTGCATATTCAAGTTGTGTGCCAACGACAAATCTCGAATTCACGGCGTCGCCTCGGCCGGGGGCGCGTCTCCTGCACCGTGTCGCGTCGCGCCGCGCGCACCGATGCATCAGTCGGAGGCGGGGCGCGTTGAAAGCAGCGCGCGGTTATGTCCGACCCCTTTTCGATGCGGCCCGCGTCACCGATTCTTCATCACGCCGGTCGCATCGGCGCCTGCGACTCGCGCGCTCCAGATAGAGTGCCTGCTCCGCTTCAGAAAAGTAACGCCGTCGAGGCGTGTAGGGGCCCAAGGGTGCGTGCAGTCGGCAGCCGAATAGCGCTGTGTTTTCTCGCCTTTTGCCTGGCGAAAGGCGCCGTTGCGCAGACGCCGGCCATCGAGTACGTCGAGCCGATCGCGCTCGCGTTGAAATCCGGCACCGCCCAGTTCGACGCCTATGGCCGTCGCTTTTCACTCACGCTCACCGACAACGACCGGGTCCTGAACAAGCTCTCCGTGCAGCGGAAGAGCGAACTCGCGCGCTATCGCATGTTGCGCGGCTCGCTCGATGGGGCGCCCGGCTCCTGGGTGCGCCTCACGGAATACTCAGGATTCATCGAAGGCGCGATCTGGGACGGGCACGACCTCTACACCGTGACGCGCTACGAGACGATCGCGCCATTCGTGACCAATCCCATCGACGCTGCGCCGGGCCAGTCGGTCGTGTATCGCCTTTCCGATTCGCGCGATGTGCTGCCGCGCGACTTCTGCGCGCTGGCCGGGGATGCCATATCAGCAGAAGCAGCCTCGAAAGCTGCCAACGGCCTCGATCAGTATCGAGCCGTGGTGCAGGGGATCGAGTCCGGCCTGATCACGCCGACGATCACGCGGCAGATCGAGATTTCGCTGATCGCGGACACGGATTTCCAGGCCGCCGAAGCGGTCGATCCCACCGGCGCCATGCTGGCGCGGCTCAACATCGTCGAGGGAATCTTCAGCGAACAGATCGGGTTGCTGGTCCTCGCCACCGACGTGCGGCTGATACCCGCCGGCAACGATCCATTCACCAGCACCAGCGGTTCAACGCTGCTCGAACAGCTCGGCACCTATCGTGCGGCGACGCCTGAAGTGCGCGCGCGCGGCCTCGCTCATCTCCTGACCGGCAAGGATCTCGATGGCACCACGGCTGGCATTGCCTACGTACGCACGGTGTGCGACGTGGAGCGCGGCGCGTCGTTGAGCTCACGTTCCTTCGGAACGACGATATCGGCGCTGATCATGGCGCACGAGCTCGGGCACAACTTCGGTGCCGGGCATGACGGCGAGCCCGGCACGTCCTGCGCGAGTGTCGGCGGCGGCTTCATCATGGCGCCCTCGGTAAGCGGCTACACCACATTCTCCCAATGCAGCATCGACACCATGGCGCCGGTGATTGCGTCGGCGAGCTGCATCACGCCGGCCGAATATGCCGACGTGACCGTCGAGACCGGAGCCACATCCGTCACGGGCGAGGGCGGCGTGCCGTTCACGCTGCCATTCGTAGTGCGGTCAAAAGGCAACGTCGGCGCCGATGACGCCGTGCTCACGGTGACGCTGCCTAACAACGCAGCGTTCACGGTCGATTCGGCGGCGAGCTCGATCGGCAGTTGCTCCGTGGCCGGGCTCAACGTGACCTGCGCCTTGGGATCGTTGGCCCCCGACGCCAGCGCCCAGGTGAGCGTGAACGCGCGCAGCAGCAGCGCGGCGAAATTCGTCGTGCAGGCGCGCGTCACCGCGGCCAATGACCGCGTGACCTCCAACAACAACCGGCAGCTGTCGGTATCGATTCGTTCCGGCGTAGACATCGCGGTGGCGCTGTCGACCAGCGCCTTGAAAATCGCGATCGGTGCGCCATTCGAGGTGTACGCCGATGTCAGCTCGCTGCGCGCGATGCCCGTGCGCAACGGAGTGCTTTCGCTGAGCCTCAATCAGGCCGTGACCTCGGCCAGCATGCCCGGCGCCGTATGCACCACCAACGCCTCGTCGGTGACGTGCACGCTGGCCGACCTTCCGTCCGGCACGACGCGCCGTCTGACCGTGCAGGCCACCGCGCAGGCTGCGGGCTCGGTGTTTGCGGGCATCAATGTGAGCGCTGCCGATGACGGCGACTTCACCAACAACAACGCGAATGCCAGCGCCTGGGTCCAGGCCGAGCGCGACGTCGAGCTCACCGCGGGTCCGGCGGTTGTCGATCTCGCCGTCGGTGCCGTTTACGAAGTGCCGTACACGCTGGTTTCGCGCGGACCGTTGGCCACCGGCGATGTGGCGTTGACGATATCAGTGCCCTCGATCGCGCTCGCGGTGGACTCCATCGATGCGGGCGGTTCGACTTGCACGCAAGCCGACGCCAACACCTGGCATTGTGAGCTCGGAAGCCTGGCGCCCGGTGCCACGCGCGCGGTGCGCCTGCGCGTGCATGGCGCGCGTCCCGCCACCTCCGACATCAACGCGGTCG
>JBDTSV010000166.1:0-19040 GCA_039930985.1 Pseudomonadota bacterium | reverse complement strand
CGCAGCAGTTCACCTTCACCATCACGCTGCGCTGGTGCGAATTCCATGAGAATCACCGCGCCGTCCGGATAACGTTGCGGCGACAGTCCGGCAGTCGCGGCCGCCAGATCGTTGGCGAACGCCGTCGTCAGCCCGGACTTCTCGCCGTAGACCGTGTCCCGGAGAGAAGTACAGCTGCGAACCGAAAACACAGGTGAGCAGCAGCCACAGTCCGGCGTAGACCCGCCATCGCGGCCAGGAGCGGGATTTCTGCGGCGCTGAATTCACGCGCTCACTCTAGCCGGGAATTCTCCACCGACAAACTTTTGCTAGCCCTTCATGGATAGGTACCACTATTGGGTCAGCGGCAGCACATCCCGGACGAGCCGGACGAGCCTGGCCAGCACCTCTCCTTACTCGTCCTGATAAACCATTTTTGCATCGTTCGTAAGAGCCCGCCGCAATCTCCTGGTCCGCCCATCTCGCATTGAGCTCGCGAAAGCGCCGTAGATAGTTGCAAGCTCGAGGCTCATCCCACTGCAATGCGAGTCGCGTGGCCCGTCGCCAGATGCGATCCCACGACGGGGCCAGACGCAGTGCCGTTTCCATCGCCTCGTCAGATTCTTTTTGGCGTTTTTCCCGTGTGAATCGCTCGGCACCCAACATGGCGTCGTGTGCTCGCGTCAGGTCGAAGAGCTTGCGCAGCTCCGCGACGGGGTCGTCCGCCGCGTCCACGCGCAAGTCGGTGTCCTGAAATGCCCCGGACCGCGTCCTGACTAACAACACGGCTGACATCTCTCCAATGGATTGGCCACCGGCTCGGTGCCCGGCCTCGAGCGCGGCCATCAACCTCGCGGCCAGGGGACCTTCAGCATGAAGGAATGTCGTTTCCATGTCGGCGAGCACCTGTGCCCCGGCGAGTCCGTTTCCAATCACCGCATAACCTCGACCACGACGGCCACCTGCCCAGGGCGAGCCAAGCGCCTCGGCGCCGGTGAAGATCACCGTGTCGCCATGTCGACTCACGATGGCAACCTGGCGAGCCGACGGGCCCTGCCCTTCAAACAGGTTGTCGCCCTCGAGAAGCGTCGCGACGGTTCGTTCCGGCGTCATTCCGCGCGCAAGCATGCTCAAACCCCGCGGCCCATAGTTGGGGTTGGTCTCGAACTGGGTGGCCAACGCGCCGACATCCGCGCGCGCATACGCAACGGTGGCGCCGACGGCAAGATTATTGGTTGCGACTGCCACTCCGCACGCGCCGCTGTCGTCGCAAGCAGAGATGGAAAACGTGGCGTGCGCCTCGGTGCACGACAGCAGCGCCACGAGCGCGAGAACGCGTTTGCTCGAAGCCATCGGAGCAATCGTGAAGCCCAACGACAATAGACGTGTGCGCACCGCATTCTCCCTGCAACGTGGTGATTCGATGCTTCCCGGGCTGCAGAGGTTTACGCGCCGGGGACCGCCGACGCAGATTTCAGCGGTGCAGAGATTCGATGTCCTAGGGCAGCAGCACCAGCGTCGTCACGCTGTTCGCAGGCATTGAATACTGGAAAGCGTTCGTCAACGTGATGTTGATATCGGGCATCACACGCTGCGGCACCGAGTTGGCGCTGGTCAGCACGTACACCTGCGCGGTGTGAAACTGCGCCGTGTGGGTCACCGCGATACCCGCCGACTGCGCGGTGTCGTTCTTGTTGATCGCCACGAGCACCATGCGACTGGCATTTCCTCCGTCCACGCTCGCGTAGACGGACGCCGCGGCCACATCCGTGTTGGTGGCGCGGATGCTGGTGTTGCCGAAGCTGCCGTTGCTTCCGTCGTAGTTGCGGAACATGTCGAAGGCGCCGTAGAGGAAATCGTTGCTGTTGGACAGCGGCCATAGAGTGGCAGCGAACAGTCCCTCGCGCCCGAACACTCCGAGCACGTCGGCCTGGGCGATGCCGCCGGAGATATCCTGGCCCGCGCCATAGTTGTACTCGGTGATGGCGAGCCTGGTATTTGGATAGTTAGCCGCGATCTTGTCCTTGATCCGCGGCAGCAGGCGGATCGGTCCGCCGGAACAGCAGCCGGTGATCCAGCTGGTTTCCGTGTACGACGGATCCCAGAGACTGCGCGGCGCCTGCTTGCGCGCCGCGACGATAGCCGCCGTGGTCTCCGTGCCGGTGATGCGCACGCCGCCGCCCTGGGCTTCCGGATACCAATGGATGTCGAGCACGTCGAGCACGCGATGACCGTCGGCGACCTCGGCCTGGGCCATCTGCTGCAGGAAGAAGTCGAGGAAATCGCGGTTGTTGGCGTCGGGCGCGTTCTGCAGCGAGACAAATCCATTCCACCCGTAGTTCACGGGACCAAAGACGATGACGTTGGGATTCACCGCCTTCGCGGCGTTGGAGTAATCGCGGTTGAGCTGCACCACCTCCGCGTAGCCGATGCCCGTGCCGCTCTGGGTGACGGCATCGCCACGCAGGCGCGCGTGCGTGCTGGACCAGATGTCGACCTCGTTGTCCATGCAGAGGAAGATCGGGTTGGTCGACGCGCCGAACGCGCCCGGATAGGTCTTGTCCAGGAAGTTGACGTATTCATCCTGATAGACGAAAGCGTCCGTCGTGTCGGGTGTCAGCGAGAACGGCGAGTTCTTGCGCGGCTTGCCCTGCTTGAAACGCACGGCAATGTAGTTAGGCGTCTGGTTCACGTCGCCGCCACCATTGTGATCGGCCGCCACGTAGCCGATCGTCGGCACGGTCACGATGATGCCGGCATTCGCGGCGCGCGCCCTGGCGATCATCGGGGCGATGGCGCCGTTCGGGGTAGTGCCGCCGCCCATGAAGTCGTCATTCTGATTTTGGTAGTCCGCGCCCGCGTTGCTGTCGTTCGTCTCCCAGTTGTATGCGGTATTGCGATTGCCACCTGAGCGCGACAGCGTGAGGTTGGCGGGTCGCGCCTGTGCGGGATCCAGGAAGTTGATACCGTAGATGAAGCGCGAAATGCCGCGCACGTCCTGCGTGCTGTCGATGGCAAAGCTGACGTTGCTCGCGGGCGGTGTCGAGGGTGGGATGACCGCGCCGGGCATCGTCACCGAAAACGTGCCGCTCGTGATCTCGGTGACGCCGGTGGCCGTGAAACGCAGCTGGTAGCCCGTGCCTGCCGTGCTGACGGCCAGATTCGCGAACGTGGCGACGCCGCCGATCGCGGTTGCTGTCGTGGTGCCGCCAAGTGTCGCTCCCGAAGCGCCGGTGCCAGCAACAATCGCCGCGGTGACGACGGTGGCGTTGTCACTGGTGTCCAGCGCGCCGTTGCTGCGCACCTGGATCACCGGTTGCGTCGCGAACGCGATGGACGGTACGGCGCCTTGCGGCTGCGTCGTGACTGAAAGCGTGCGCACCGGGGGTGCGGTCACGTTGAACGCGGTGCTCGGTGCGGGCGTGAGGCCCGTGGCACTGAACTGGAGCTGATAGCCGGTGCCAGCCGTATTGATGCCGAGATTCGCGAAAGTGGCGACACCCGCCACGACGGTAACGGAAATGGTGCCGGTGAGGGCGGCGCCACTCGCGCCAGTGCCACTCAGGATACTGACGCTGATGACCGTGGTGTTGTCGGCGGCGTCGGTGACGCCGTTGCTGCGTAAATGAATGACAGGCTGGGTTGCAAACGCCGCTGACGCCTGCGCGCCCACAGGCTGCGTGGCCACGAACAAGCTGCGAACCGGCGGGGGATTCCCGCCGCTACTGCTACTGCTGCTACTGCCACCACCACCGCCACAAGACGCGACGAGCAGCAACACCCAACCAATTCCAAGAACAGACAGCGAGCGCATGAAGTCCTCCCGAAACGAGCAGTGAAGTTAACCCAGACGGCAGTTGCGACCTATGCGACTTGTGAGGCGGTGGATGCCGGGCCGTCATACGGCTCCAGGGAGGCTTCGTTCTGGCTGCCAAACGGACTGCTTTTACGACAGATTCGGGATTTCCGGGTTTTCATAATCCTCGAAAAACTCCAGCACTGAACCGGCGCCTCGATTGCACCAGCGGCGATGAGGAGCGTCAGCGCTTCGCGGCAATTTTCGACGGCGTGCGCCTCATCAGTTGCAAGCAGCGATGCTCGTTTCGCGAATGGTCCGGCCCGTCCCCTCGAGCGGCAAAGCGGAACTCCGGCTAGAATTCCCTGGCGAAAGCGCCAAGAAGTTTGGAGTGAGCGCCGATGATGAGAATAATAAAGTTAGCGGCTGCGTTGATCACGGTCTGTTTACCTCCTCAGTCGTTCGCGCAAAACCAAGAAGGTAGCCAGGCGGCAATCGCCTTTGGCGCCCGGCAGAGCGTTTCGGGCCTCAGTCTTTCACCCGACGGGTCGAGCGTGGCTTTCATCGCCCCAGGCCCCGGGCAGGCGTCATCTTTATATACCCAGAGTTTGGCCGCAGGGGCCAAGGCAAGGCTGGCCGTTCTCGCAGCCGGAAAACCGGAACGCATCGGAAGCTGTTCCTGGGTCGCAAACGACAGATTGGTTTGCACCGTTTACGCAGTGGTCATCGATTCGGAGTTCGGGCTGCTCTACAAAAGCCGCCTCATCGCGCTGAACGCCGACGGCTCGAACCTCAAAGTTCTGAGTAATCAGGAAAACATCTACACGCACGGCGTGTTGTTAGGTGGCGGTCATGTCATCGATTGGCTGCCGGATGAAGATGGGTTTGTGCTGATGGTGCAGAGATACCTCTCTGACGAGCACACCGGCAGTCGTCTCGGATCCAAGCGTGAAGGTGTCGGCGTCGATCGAGTGGACACCCGGACACTTGACGTCACGCACGTGGAGGAACCTCGACCGGAAGCGGTCGACTACATTTCCGACGGACGCGGCATCGTTCGCATTTTTGGAAAAAAAGAAATGCGTGCAGGAAGAGATACGGGGACCATCAATTACTCGTACCGGCTGGTGGGATCGAGGGACTGGCTGAAGTTAGGGACCTATATCGAAACCACTCAGGAAGGGTTTCTTCCCTACGCGGTAGATCCTGTGCTGAACATCGCCTATGGCTTGAAGAAGAACAAGAACGGGCGCATCGCGCTCTATTCGGTAAAGCTCGACGAGTCGCTGCACGAAGAGCTGGTCTACGAGCATCCTGATGTTGATGTGGACGGACTGATCCAGATCGGAAGGCGCCAGCATGTGGTCGGAACTTCATTCGTAACCGATATCCGGCAGTCGGTCTATCTATCAGAGAATGTGAAGAAGCTGCTCACGGCGCTGGCCAAGGCATTGCCGCAACAGAAGATCCTGCAGGTTGTGGATTCGAGCACTGATGAAAACAAGATGCTCCTCTTCGCTGGCGGCGATACCGACCCGGGCGCGTACTACGTCTTCGATCGTAAGGCGCGCAATCTTCAGACTTTTCTGGTCGTCAGGAGCGAGCTGGAAGGACGCAAGCTGGCGAATGTCAAACCCGTTCGGTATCCGGCGGACGACGGCACGATGATTCCCGGATATCTGACATTGCCTCCTGGCCGTGAGGACGCCAAAGGTTTGCCCGCGATCGTGCTGCCTCACGGAGGACCCAGCGCTCGTGATGAGTGGGGATTCGACTGGCTCTCGCAGTTCTATGCCGCGCGTGGGTTCGCGGTGTTGCAGCCGAACTTCCGCGGCTCCAGCGGTTACGGCGACGCGTGGTTCCAGCAGAATGGGTTCACATCCTGGCAGGTGGCGATCGGCGACATTCTGGCGGCTGGCCGCTGGCTCGTGAGCCAGGGCACTGCGGATCCCGCGAGACTCGGCATTGTCGGATGGTCCTATGGTGGCTACGCCGCTTTGCAATCGGCGGTGGTCGACCCGAAACTTTTCAAAGCCGTGGTGGCCATCGCGCCGGTGACGGATCTTGAGGCACTGAAAGAAGAATCCCGCATCTTTACCAACTTCAATCTGGTCAGACAGTTTGTGGGCGACGGTCCCTATATGACCGCGGGCTCACCGATCAACCAGGCGGAAAAGATCAAAGTCCCGGTTCTTCTGTTCCATGGCGGTCTCGATCGCAACGTCTCCGTGCGGCAGTCCAAGCGGATGGCTGAACGGTTGCGCGCCGTCGGCGCCAACTGTGAGCTCGTCATCTGGGATGATTTGGATCACTACCTGGAGGACTCGAGCGCACGTGCGCAGATGCTCAGCAAGAGCGAAGCCTTCCTTACACATGCGTTCGAGACACCATGAGCCCCTGCAACCGCACCGCCTTCTTGAGCAGATAGTTTCTTTCCGGGAGGTTTGCCGTCGCCTCGGCCGCAAGCCGGTAGTGTTCGAGGGCGAGCTCGTTCTTTCCCGCGCGCTCATACAAATGCGCCCGCACGGCGTCGAGCCGATAGTGTCCCTTCAATCTTTCATCGTTCGCCAGCGTATCGATCACGCGCAGGCCCGAGTCCGGACCTTCCACCATGGCGGTCGCCACAGCGCGATTCAGCCTCACCATGGGGTTGTCACTCATTCGCTCGAGCAGCAGGTAGAGCGCGTGAATCTGCGCCCAATCCGCGCTCTCCGTGGTCGGCGACTGGTCATGCAGTGCCGCGATCGCGGCTTGGAGCTGATAGACGCCAATCTGGCCTTGCGCCATCGCACTGCCGATCAACCTGATTCCTTCGCGGATGAGTTCCTGGTCCCACAGCGCCCGGTTTTGTTCATCGAGTGGTATCAACTCCCCGACTGAGTCCGTACGCGCCGGGCGGCGCGCATCCGTGAGCAGCAGCAAAGCCAGCAATCCCGTGACCTCCGGTGAGTCCGCGACCGACGCATTCAGCGCGCGCGTGAGCCGAATGGCTTCGCTCGATAGATCCACCCGGTGCAACTTCTCGCCCGACGAACTCGAGTAGCCTTCGTTGAAGATCAGGTAGAGCACGTGCATGACGGCGTCCAGCCGCTGTGCGCGCTCCTGCGTGGACGGCAGCACGAAAGTGATGTTCGATTCCTGGATCGTCTGCTTGGCACGGCTGATCCGTTGCGCCATGGTTGCTTCGGAGACGAACAATGCCGTGGCGATCTCCCTGGTAGTCAGACCGCCGACCGCGCGCAACGTGAGCGCAATGGCGGTAATCGGGCTGAGCGATGGATGAGCGCACATGAACAGAAGCAACAGCGTGTCGTCCTGTTCCGGCTCAAACTCCTCGTCGAAGGCATGCACCTGGGCTTCCTCGCTCGCTAGTTCGTTCGCAACGTCTTCCTCCCGCCGGCGGCGCGCCACGTCGCTGCGCACTCGATCGGTGAGGCGTCTCAGGGCGGTTTTGTACAGCCAGCCCGCCGGATTTTCCGGCACGCCCTCCCGCGGCCATTGCATCGAGGCGTCGAGCAGCGCCTCCTGAACCGCGTCCTCCGCGGCCGCGAAGTCGCGATGGCGCCTGGTCAGCGCGCCGAGCACCCGCGGCGTGATGTCACGCAACAGATGCTCGACGCTTCTCGGATGCGCTTCCGCCTTACCAGGCTCCGTCATGCTTCGTCAGGCAACGGTGCGCCCATCACTTCGCGAAGCTCGATGGGGATCACCAGCGGTTTGCCGTCCGGCCCCGGTGCCGACGATGCCTTGGCCGCGATCGCATACGCGCGCTCACGCTTGTCGACCTCGATGATCCAGAAACCCGCGAGGAACTCCTTCGTCTCCGCAAAGGGCCCATCGGAAACGACGGGGGCGCCAGCCGTTCCGACGCGAACGATCTGCGCCTGCCCCGGAGGCGTGAGCCCCTGCGCGTCAACGAACTCGCCTGATTTCTGCAGCTCGCGATTCAGATCCTTCATGAACTGGATGTGCGCGTTGAGAGCTTCCGCCGTCCACTGATTGATCTGGTAGTCGCCCGTGCCGCGCGGCATGTTCATCATCATCATGAATTTCATTTCGTCGTCCTCTTGGTAGTGGCGATCCGCGCACCCAGCCAGGCACTGGGCAGAGTCGTGGCAATGATCGCGAGGGAATACCACGAAGTCCATGTTCCCCAGGTCACGACCGCGCCGATCACGCCGACCACGAAGCCGATGCTTCCGAGTGCGAGTGAATGAGCCATGGGGCGTCGGGGCGCGAGCCGCGCGGTCAAATAGCAACCCAATGCGCCGAAGAAAGTCCGATACATCAGCGCCAGCAGCAACAAGGAATTGCTGAAGGAATCGGGATTGCCGAATTCAGATAGAGGTGGAAAGAATCCGACGGCCACCAACAACAGGTCGGTGGCGGTGGACAACGCAACGTTGGCAGCCAAGCCGGCGAAGACAGCGAGGACGCTGCGGCGCCAGGGCGTATGGGCGGTTTCTATTGGAGTCAGGGCGGCGGCGGACATCTGGCTTCTCCTTCAGGTCCCGAAATGGGACGTTCTGAAGGGAAGTCGTAGCCGCGGGGCGGTTCTCTACATGGGGTGAAAAGATTTTAGCCCCATCGCCGCCAAAGAAAGTGCCGCGGGTGCGTTGTTCGGGCCGTCCGCGTTGCCTTTCAAAATCATGCCTGGCCCCGGCGATAGCGCTTCATCTTGACCGCCGTGCCGCAGGTTTCCATCGCGCACCAGCGGCGGCGCTGGTTCTTGCTGGTATCGAGGAACAACCAGCCGCATGAACTCGTATTGGTGCAGCGGCGAAGCTGGGACAAAGAAGGGCCGCTGATCAAGTCCAACGTATCGAGCGCGATGCGTTTGAGAGGCAGCAATGCATTGCAGGCATCATCGCGCCAATGCATCTGCCCATCAGATTCGAGCGATTGACTGGCCCAGGCCCGATGCAGCCACTGATCGAGGCACTGCACCGCATCTGCAGGGGTTGGCACCCCATCGATCCGCGACGTCAACAGCGCACGCAAGTGATGGCGCAGCACCCTCACCTTTCGCATCAACGCGGCACGCTCACCCGCGCCTTTGAGCGCGGCGATACGCTCGTCAGACTGCAATGCGTTGGCGCGCCTGGACCAGGCGATAAAGCGGTCAGGCAGAAGCACATAGTCCTCCACCTCGACCGCGTAGCGATCGTGAATCGTGTTGACGAAATCCAGGCACAACCGCCCGCCATCCAGCCGGACAGCGGCGAGCGGGCGCGAAGGTCGATAGCGCTTCCGGGACAGCATGCGGCGCAATTGTCGCTTACGGCGAAAAAAGGTGATACTGCCTAAATCGCTTTAAACGGTAACGTTGGTCTGCCGGAGAGCGCCGATGCACAGCACAACAAGTCCCGCCGAAGCTCCGTCCACTATTGGCAAGGCGCTCAATTCACCACCCCGGACTCTCGTGGTCTGGATCGCCGTTGTAACCTTGATTGCGCTCGGTGGCGTGATTGCGGTCCTGGCGATCGGTGGCCGACCCGACCCGTCCCCATTGCCTACCGCAACCCCACTGCTCGATGGCGCATGGCGATTTCACATCGGCGACGAGCCGCACTGGGCCAATGCGGACGCCGACGACAGCGGCTGGGAAACGATGGACCTGAGCGCACCGGCGAGCAGCACTGACGGCGATGTCGGCTTGCCTAACTACCTCGCCGGATGGACGGCGCACGGCCATCCCGGTTACCAAGGTTATGCCTGGTATCGACGCGCCGTGACGGTGCCGGCCGGAACGCGTGAATGGGATATTCTCGGACCGACCGCCGTCGACCACGGTTACGAGCTTTACTGGAACGGCGTGCGGCTCGGCGGTTCGGGCCGGCTTGGCACATCCCCCAGAGTCGTCGGCACGCGACCGATGATCTTCGCGCTTCCCGCCGATGCAGCCGGTACCCGCGGGGTGCTCGCCATCCGCGTGTTCATGCAGCCGGGCTACGGTGTCTACGACGGTGCCGGCGGCATCCACGTCGCGCCGACGCTGGCGCCGCGCCCAGAGAGCCACGCGCTATACCGCGCACAATGGTGGCGCACGATCGCAGGCTATGTCGTCGAGGTGATCGAGCCTCTAGTCATGTTCGCGCTCGTTGTCTTGGCGCTTGCGGTTCGGCCGCGCAGCAGCCACCCGAGCTTCATCGCGTTTGCCTGCATCGCCCTCGTGCTTTCGGCGGTGAAGCGCCTCGACAACGCGATTGTCTCGTGGACCGATCTGCTCAGCCTGCCCACCTACCTTTGGTTGATACAGGTGCTCTGGATGCCCCTCAGCCTTGCTGCCTGGACACTCGCCTGGAACCGCTGGTGCCCGCGCGCCTCGCGGGCAGTCGACGGCGCCACTCTGGTGCTGGCCGCGGTAGGGGTCGCGGGGGGTGCGATGCATGTCACGACGATGACCAGCATCTATCGGTTCGGACTACTCGCGTTGCTCGTGGTGGTTGTCGTGCGGATGGTTCGTGGTAGTTCGATGCGCGTGTTGGCGCTCACCACGATGGCGTCGATCCTGGTCGCGCAATTTGCCGATGAACTAAGCTCGATTGGCGTACCGGGCATCTGGTTTCCTTTCGGCATCGGCGTATCGCGCACGCAATACGCCTATGCGGTCGCGATACCGCTGCTGGCTTTGCTGATCGTGCGAACCCTGGATTCGAAGGGCGCGGCTGGTGTAACGCATCCGCCATGATCGACGGAGCCGTCGGCCTCTGAAAAAGGCTGTTGATAAGGCAGACCGCCCGATTGAATGGTGAGCTTTGCCGATCAACGGCCATGGCGGTCCGCCCAGACAGGACTTCTGCCATCTCTGACCGAGACACCGGCTCTTCTTCAAATGTGACGAACGTTTCCCTGACGTAATGGTTATCGATATCGACGATGCTTTCGGCATCTGCGTCGGTAGCTGCCCAAATCAAAGTCCACTCCAATGGGTCATTTCGTCATCGCTGCACTCTCGAAGCCGTCTCGATTAGGCATCCGCACTTTCGGCAGCGTTTGCTCCGTGAGCACGAGTGAAGGTTTGACGATCCTGTTCTCGGCAAGAATCCACGCGGTGAGCGCATAGATTTCGTTCGCCGAAAGGTCGCCGGAACCTTGGTAGGGCATCGCGCGACGAATGTAGTCGAACAATGTTGTCGCGTAGGGCCAATAGCTTCCGACCGTGAGGACCGGCTTGTCTTCCGCCAACGACCCGCGGCCTCCGACGAGTGCCGGGAAATCTGCCCGACCTTCACCGTGATCGCCATGGCACGCCGAGCATTGCGCCGCAAACAACACTGCGCCTTCCTGCGCAGATCCCCTGCCAGGCGGAAGGCCGGTTCCATCCGGGTGAACCGTCAGGTCCTTCGCTGCGATGTCGTGACCAGAAGCCGAGTGGCCAATCCCAAGTGGCTGATTTGCAGGCGCGGCCGCCCAGAGTACGGAGACCGTCCCGCCAAGCATGGTGAAAACGAGGGTTCTAAACGTGTGTGATACTGCCATCGCGATTGACCTTCCATGGCTTGATGCCGTGGTAGTGATTGATTCCGTCGGGACCTTCTTTCATTCCACGGGCGGCGATAAGGACATCGCGTGTGGGCTGGACGTAACCGGTCTCGTCGGTCGAGCGCGACTGCAGCAACGTTTCCTCGCCCATCCATCGCCATGGCAGTCGAAAACGCGTCAATGCTTTTGAGAAGACAGGCTCTTGCAGCTCGGCGTCGCTCCAAGAGCCACCACCATCAACCGACACCTCCACGCGGACGATCTTTCCACGGCCCGTCCAGGCAAGCCCGCTGACCTCATGGAAACCTCTGCCTTGCAATTGATGACCGCCCGAAGGACGGGTAATTACCGAGTTCGTCTCCATCTCGAAGGTGAACTGCCGCGCCTTGCCATTCGGCATCAGATCCGTGTAGCTAGCGGCTTCGTCGCGCGACATCGCGGGCTGGTCGGTGACATGCAGCCGGTGTAGCCACTTCACATTCACGTTGCCTTCCCATCCGGGAACGACCAGACGCAACGGATACCCCTGTTCAGGTCTTACGGCCTCACCATTCTGGCCGTACGCGACGATGACATCATCGAGGGCCTTGCCAATCGGGATGCTGCGCGAATGCCTGGAAGCGTCCGCGCCCTCGGCAACGATCCACCGTGCCGAATCTCTGAGCCCCGCTTCGCGAAGCAGCGTGCTCAAGAGGACCCCGCTCCACTCGCTGCAACTCACGAGCCCGTGGCTCAATTGCACGGTCGGCCCGGGGTTGCCGCGATGCTCGCGGCCGGCGTTGCCGGCGCACTCGATGAAGTGCACCCGAGACAGCGAAGGGAAGCGCCGCAGCTCTTCCATCGAGAACTTGAGCGGCCGTTCGACGAGCCCATGGAGCAGCAACTCGTGTTGCGCAGGATCGATACCCGGAACTCCCGAATGATGGCGCTCAAAGTGCAGCGACGACGGCGTGATGATGCCGTAGAGATCTTGCAGCGGCGTTCGGCTCGAACCTGTCGTTAGCGCGATATTCGACGCGCCGAATGATCGAGCGCTTTTCTCAAACGTCGAGCGTTCGCCATAGACCCGACGGGGATCACCTTGAAAGCGCGGGTCGGCGCGCGCGCCCTCGGGTGCGAGCACCGAAACGCTTGCGACGGAGGCGCTACCGAGGAAACCACGGCGCGTGAGTGAGTGGCGGCTCATCGGACGTTCGATCATGCAACCACCTTTCGATCGCGGAACATGTTCAGCAAGACCACCCCAACTACCGCTCCCGCGGCCTGGGCCGCAATGAAGCCGGGAATATCGATGGGGCGGATGCCCGCAAACGTGTCGCTCAACGATCTGCCGATCGTGATCGCTGGATTTGCAAACGAGGTCGATGCTGTGAACCAATAAGCCGCGCCGATCCAAAGCGATACGCGCCATGCGGCGTCGTTGAACGTGGGCGATCGAAATGCAACGAAGATCAGGCCGGCGGTGGCCACCCACTCGGAGAGCCACTGCGCGAGACCCGTGCGCACGTGATTCGACGCATGAACAAGGGGCAGATCGAACATCGCATTGGCGAGTATGGCCCCTGCACAGCACCCCGCGATCTGTGCGACTGCATAGAAAGCGGCGGTTCGCGCATCGATCTGCCGATTGTGAAGCGCCACCGCACTAACCACCGGATTGAAATGCGCGCCGCTGATCGGGCCAAACAACGCAATCAGGGTGGCGAGCACGGCGACGGTCGCCAGCGTGTTCGCGAGGAGCGCGACCGCGGCATTTCCGCCGGCGAGCTGCTCCGCCATGATGCCGGACCCTACGACGCAGGCCGTGAGCAGCAGCGCGCCGAGTGCCTCGGCAAATACCTTGCGGGCAATCACGCGACGTCGTCGGTGAGATGCACCTTGCCGATTTCTCGCAATCGCTCCTGCAATTTCACGCGATCGAGCGACTCGATGGGGAGGCTGGTGAAAATCTTGATGCGGCTCTCGAGTTCTCGAAATGTCTGTCGAAATGCGATCCACTTGTCGGTGTCAGAACCTTCAACTGCAGCCGGATCCGCGACTCCCCAGTGAGCCGTCATGGGTTGTCCAGGCCACACCGGACACGCCTCCGCGGCTGCGTTGTCACAAACGGTGAATACGAAGTCGAGCGTCGGCGCTCCCGGCTTTGCGAACTCATCCCAGCTCTTCGAGCGCATGCCGTCTGTCGCCAACTTCATGTGTTTGAGCAGCTCGAGTGCGATCGGGTGCACAGTGCCTTTGGGAGAACTGCCTGCGCTATATCCGACGAAGCGGCCCCGACCCCAATGATTGATGAGCGCTTCGGCCAGGATGCTGCGCGCGGAATTGCCGGTGCAGAGAATGAGCACGTTGTATGGACGGTCGGTCATCACGGGGCCTCGTGTCAGCAGAGTTGACGTGTCATGAACGCGGAGCTCGCCGGGCAGATGCCCGCGAATTCGCGCGTCGCCCGTATGGCAGCAGATGCGGTCTCACGAGAGACGCGCTGGTAACCATGCCTCGCGAAAAAGGACTCCGCGTCGGTTCAATTGCCGGCCCGGCGAAGAAGAAATGCTCGCAGTGAGCAGCCGTGAGGTCTTTGGTGGGAAGGAGAGCGGCCGAAAGCCGCGCCACAGCCGCGTCCAGCGATGGACGCGACGAAATGTGGAGCGCGCTTGCCACTGGGTTGCTCAGGCAGCCGACTTGCGACGCAGCGGTTTCGCCGCGCGCGGCGCGCAAGTGGAATCGCAGCTCTCGGCGGCAGCCGTGCAGCACTTGTCCGTGAGGTATCCGACCAGTTCGTTCATCACCGCGAAGTCGGCGCTGTAGATCATTTGCCGGCTGGCGCGCACTGGAGTGATGAGTCCGGCGCGTTGCAGCGATTGCAGATGAAAGGTGAGAGAAGAAGGAACGAGCCCTACCCTCTCGCCGATGGCACCGGCGGGAAGCCCTGCAGGACCTTGCTCAACAAGCAGGCGATAAATGGCGAGCCGATACTCATGGGCAAGGGCGCCCAAGGCATCGATGACTTCTACATTTTTCATGGCAAGTACGATATTTCGGGAATAGTCGTACTGTCAAGAGCTGCGCGTGTCGGCGTATGTGGCACGCATGAGGTTACCCTCGTGCGCGCTCTTTCCAGTTACCGGCTACGGTTGCGAACTCATATGTGCAATTGGCCCTAACACGCCCTCGGCGCGCGTTGAACGTCGCTGCAGGTTATCGCTGGCGTGCAGTGACCAGGGCGAGTTGAACAGGGGTGGCGCAGGATGAATGGGAGCCATCACCCAGGGAGCGCCCGAATGCATGCCTTTCTCGCGCGAACCGGACGATTTGAACCCCGGGCCTGCTTAGAGCGACCTTAAAGCCAGGAGAGTTTCTCAATTGATAGATACCCAGGCAGAACGCGCGCTCGACGGATACCTGATCGCGCTCATTCAAGGCGGATCGCGCGAGGCGTTCGACCGGCTGGCTCGTCGTTGGACTCCGCGGCTCGTGCGTTACGCCACTCGTGTACTGGGGCGTCCTGAAGTGGCGCGCGATGTTGTTCAGGAAACATGGATAGGCGTGATTCGAGGACTGAAGAGACTTGATGACCCTGCGCAGTTTCCCGCTTGGATCTACAGCATTGCGCACAGGAAATGTATTGATGGCATTCGCCTCGCTCAGCGGCAGCGGCGCTTGATGTCGAGCGCCGAACAGGAATCCGCACTTGCGGCTGTCGGCAACCTTCGTCCACCCGAGGCGCTCGACAATTCGAAGCTCGTAACTGCGATCTCACGATTGAGTCAGGAACAGCGCGAGGTCGTGCACCTGTTCTACGGAGAAGACCTGAGCATCGACGACATCGCTTCGATTCTGGCAATACCCGCCGGAACTGTGAAATCCCGACTGCATCACGCCCGTGACTCACTCAAGAACCATCTAGGAGAATGATATGGAAAGCATCGATGAACGAATCCAGAAGGCCTTGTCGTCGGAAGACCAGGCGTTCCTGGCGCAAATGGACGCTGATGGCTCGCTCTATCGAGATGTCACGGACATGTTCCGGGGACACACACGTTGGCTGAACGTTTTTGCTTGGCTGCTCGCCTTTGCGCTGTTTGCCGTCGCTGTCGCGTGCGGTTGGCACTTCATGGTTCAGACGGATTTGCGCAGCATGGAGCTATGGGGCGTCGGCACCATCCTTGCGTTCATTGCTCTGGGGATGATCAAGCTGTGGTTCTGGATGGAACTGCAGAAGGTTGTCGTCTTGCGTGAGATCAAGCGCGTCGAGTTGCAGCTAGCCAGCCTGACCGCCGCGCTGCGCTCCGGCACAACGCGATGAATTACAACCCCGTCATGCCTCGACCCTGGACGGGTTCTTCAACGCAGTTGGGCCGCTCTCGCGGGCTGTAGGATGAACCGGAAGACAGAACGCGGCAGCCACTTCGGTTTCGATCGACACTCGAGAATCTGAGAGTGTGTGGCCCTGACAAATGCGCCGAAGATAGCGCGGGAAATCCAGCGAGAGCCGCATTTGCAGTCGACGTGCGAGGGCCTCGAGATCATCGGTGATTGACTGCGGCGGTGCCTGCTTGAAGGCAAATAACAAGACGTTCACGTCGCCTGAAACAGGGACGAGCAGCAGGCTGTCACCGAATGCGGCGCGGGCCTGGCCGAGGTTGTCGACGTAGCGCTCACACGATCCCCAGAAATTCATGACGAGCATGCCGTGCTCCGTCAGCTTGCGGGCGGCGCAGGAATAAAAGTCGGATTTCGCCAAAGACAGCGCAATGCCATCCGCGTCAAACGCGTCGATCAACAACACGTCCATCTGTTCGTCGAGCTGCTCGACATATCGGGCGCCGTCATCGTGAACGACGGCGAACCGTTCGTCGTCCTTCGGAATGCAAAACTCTTCGCGCAACGCGATGACATCGTGGTTGATTTCCACGACCGTGATTCGCGATTGCGGCAGATGGCGGTAGCAGAACTTGGCCAGGGAACCGCCACCGAGCCCGATCATCACGATGCGCCTGGGGATTGGGTTGAAGAGCAAAAAGGCCATCATCTTGCGGGTGTATTCAGCAATCAGTGCGTCCGGATCGCTCAACAACATGGCGCTTTGCGTTGCATCGTTCGTGAAATGCATGCGCCGTTCGAAAAGGGTTTCAAAAATGTACGGCTGTGTGAGCTCATTGCGCCATGCCCTTTTCGAGAGCTCGTCGCGACTGGCACCTTCGGCCGCTTGCATCACACGGACTTTGCCTGGTTGGCATTCCCACGGACTTTCAAAATCCAGCAATTCAAGATTTTTTGACTTAACCATGCGCCGACGCCGTTCGAACAGACACGCCAACAACTGCCCAGCCCATCAACAGGGAAACACATGCAACCAGCAGAGAGGACGACCCGAGTGCCACTGCGCCCCACCGACGTTGGAACTGACGCTAGTGTTACAGGATGACGCTCTAATGTGTATAGTATTATCATCCAATGTGAGCTTTCCCACCTGAGGGGATTTCCTTGACCCTGGAAGAACGCACCGCGCGCCTGACGATCCTGATAGACCCGCGCAAGAAAGCCGTGTTCGAACGCCTTTGCGCTGAAGAAGACTCGACGCCCTCCCAAGTGGTCCGGCGGCTCATGCGCGCGTACATCGAATCACGCACAGGAAAGCCCTGGTCAGCCGAAGCAGAGGCCAAGAGTCCGTCGCGCCGGAAGGCCGTTTGATGAGTAGTTTGTCGCGGAGGTATCGATCGGCGCGACCCGACGCGGGCGAGTTCGTGCCACCTAATCTCACTACTTTTGGCGGCACGCCTTTCGGCGATCCGCAGCGAGCTCGCTTGAGCACGTGGCTGAGTGAATCGGCGTGGCCACGCGAACACATGGACATCACGGAGCTCGAGGGCTACCTCGTGGCACTCATTGCCTGGCCGGTTGGCATCTCCTCCGGCGCATGGTTGCCGCCGATCTGGGGCGAGCGAGGCTGGAAGGTGCCGACCAAGATTTTATCTCACCAGCAATATGACGAGTTCGTGGCGCTAGTCGTTGGTTTCATGCGGACGCTCGATCACGAACTTTCCCGTCAACCATCGAGATTCGAGTCTTCGGTGCTGCCTCTCCTGCGGGGTAGCGAGCAGGTGGATGCCCTGCACCGCTGGGGACGAGGCTTCATGACTGCGTTGACGCTGGGGGCGCAGGGACTCAAGTGGCGCAACGAGAGTGCCGGCACCGCCGTACGGATGATCGCGAATATCACCTCCGCGTCAGCGCCGGTTGATCCCCAGGCACTCGAACATGTCATGAGCGCCGTGTTCGCGCTGATGCAACAGCGTCCTTCCCGCGGGCCTCTGGGCCCGCTAGTTTTGGCGGTACCGCCCGATTCACCGGCGAGCGCCGTGGAAACTGCAACCGTCAAATCCGCCCGATCCCGCGGCTGAGAATCGTGAAGCGCAGATCGCCGCGGCTCTTGGCCATCGAGAGCCCGTTCCCGGACGCGAACGTCAAGTTGCGCCTTCTTGAGCCGCCGGGCAGTTGCCACGAGAGACTTCGGGAGCAGGTGTACTCAGGTTCCTATAACAAGCCGTTCGTGGTCGACAACGGGCCGCGGCGATTTCTTCACTTCGATTTCGGCGCGATTCAAAGCGTGATGGAAGTGAGCAGTCCGGTAAGGCTGGCTCTGGCCTACACACGCAAGATGATGGCGTTCCTCTTGTTCAACCGCACTCCGGAATGCATCTTGTTGCTCGGGTTAGGCGGTGGATCTCTGGCCAAGTTTTGCTACGCCAACTTACCTGCCGCATCGCTGACGGCCGTTGAGGTGAATCAGGACGTCATCGCACTGCGCGATGAATTCGGCATTCCCGAGGACGATCATCGTTTTCGCGTGGTTAATGCCGATGGCGCGGCGTACGTATCGGCGGTGGCGCCAAGCAACGATGTAATCCTCGCAGACGCATGTGATCGAACCGGAATGGCCGCGGAGCTTGACTCAGTCGAGTTCTATCGGAAAGCGCGCCGCCGACTGTCCGCCGGCGGAGTGTTTGTCACTAACTTATGCGGCGACAAACTTTCCACGTCTGCGCATCTGTCGAAACTTCGCGAGGCCTTTGACGACGAGTTGTTGTCTCTGCAAGTCGAGAAGGACGGCAATGTCATCGTCTTTGGCTTCAAAGAGCGCCGCCCCGATTTACATTGGGAGCAGATCGAAGCGGGCGCGGCAGATCTTCGGCGGCGTTTTCACCTCGATTTCCCGAGATACGCACGCCGCATTGCCCTCGACTCGAAGGTGCACGAACCGCGGACAGAGCGAGGCGCATGAATTGCACGCCTCAGCGACTACGCGCACTTGAATTTAGCTCGCAACTCTGACTTGATCGCGAGCCGAAGTATGGCGCCAGCACTCTTCGCCTAAGTCGCCTTCACGCAACCTCGATCCGAGCCGCCGACATCACGTTGCGCCGGCACCAGATAGACCGGGGCAAACCCGTCGCCATTGGTGCGGAAATTGGTGGTCTGCCCCTGATACAGGCGCGCGGCAATCAACTGCGTTTTGCCGTCATAAGCGTAGTTGCGCACATCGACCTTGAAGACCGCCCCATCCTTCTCGCTTCCCCGCGATCGTTCGCTCGGCGGGACCAGCATCTGCGCGACATAGTCGCCCCGCATCACCTCAGCGAACACTCGCCGCGTCATCTTGTCACCGCGATAAGTACCTCGGCTGCCAAAACCTTGTGCGGGCTTGAAGAACCATTGTTTTCGATCCGCCCACCACTGTTCCTGGTCACCGCGCGGGCAGACCGTGCGCGGAATGCGACGC
>JBDTSV010000165.1:0-11048 GCA_039930985.1 Pseudomonadota bacterium | reverse complement strand
TGTTGCGGCGGAGCAGCCAGTTGTAGCCGATGACCGCGGGCACCGCCGTGGCGAGGCCGAGGGCCGTCATGATCAACGCTTCACCGACGGGGCCGGCAACCTTGTCCAGGCTGGCCTGGCCGCTCAGGGTGATGGCGATGAGCGCGTGCAAAATGCCCCACACCGTGCCGAACAGACCGACGAACGGCGCGGTGGAACCCACGGTCGCGAGGAATGAGAGGCCATTGGTCATTTTGCTGTTCACGGAATCGACTGAGCGCTGCAAGGACATCGTGACCCACTCGTGCAGGTCAATGCGGTCCGTGAGACGGCCTTCATGGTGGGCCGAAGCACGCAGACCGTCTTCAGCGACGGCGCGGAAGTCGTTGTCCTTCGGGAGGCGGTCGACCGCTTCCTTAAGGGAGCCCGAGCTCCAGAACTGCTTTTCGACGACCTTCGCACCCGCCTTGAGGCGGCGCTGATCCCACAGCTTCGAAAAGATGATGTACCAGGACACAGCGGACATGATCAAAAGAATGATCAGCGTGCCACGGGTGACGGCGTCGCCCTGGGCCCACATCGCCTCAATGCCGTACGGATTTGAACCTTCAACAGCGTCTACAGCAGCGTTTTCCATGATTTCCTCGATGACAAAAAAGCGAAGCGGCGCTCAGTGGCGCCGCTCCGCCGTGAAATTATTCGGCCTTGATAACGAACTTGACCTTGAACTTGACGCAAGACTCGGCGAGCGCAGCGCCATTGTCGGTGCCGGGCGAATAACGACTCGCCCGGGCTACCTTTACCGCGGCACCGTCAAGTTCCGGGAAACCTGAGGTCTCAGTGACCACCGGATCGCGGACCAGACGTCCATTGGCACCCACGCAAGCCTGTACGACTGGCGAGCCCTGTTCCTCGCGTCGCTTGGCCCCTGGGGGGTAATACTGATCGGCATCTGCCGCGGCCTTCATCTTCGCGGGGCTGCCCGCGACGCGAGGCGGCGGCGGCGGCGCCGGCGGTGGCGGTTTATCCGTGATATCCGCGATGGCCGTCGTCGTGGTCTCCATCGGAAGGTCGATGGCGACTTCCGGCGGCGGCACTTCTACCGGCGGACGCTCCATTTCTGGCGGCGGCGGCGGCGGCGGCGGCTCGTCATCCTTCACTTCTTCGACGATGTCGGCCTCGAGTGGAGGCGCGAGCACCGAGACGACTCTTTGCGCAAGCCCGGAGGCCAACGCCCAGAACATGAGGATGTGCAGGCCAATGATCGCCACGGCAACAATGCCGCGGCGCGTGAAAAAACTTCCATCTTGTACTTGAGCGGCCATGTGTTCCCGTGGTCGCGAGTGAAACTATCGGCGCGTCAAAACGGGGTGGCGGAAAGTAACTAAGCTTTCCGACCAGTGCAACCGTTCGTTCGTTCCGTCCCCAGGCCCATGCCCTGTGTAGTAGAGCATGACCATTACTTAGTAATCCGCTTAACGTTTTTAGCTTCGGCGCCGGTCCAAAGCCGCCGAACTGTAACCGCAGCCGCAAAGACTGACAACAACTGTGTTTGCGACCGGCTCGGCATAACTCTGGATGGACAAGTCACTTTCATGGTCAATCCGTCACCGCGCCGAGCGAGGCGCTTGACACAATGCGTGCGTATTTTGCCAATACACCTTTGGTCGCATAGGGTTTCGGCGCTTTCCATTTCGCGCGGCGCCGGCGCAATTCAGCCGCACTCACCTCGATCTGCAGCGTGCGCTTCACCGCATCGATCGCAATGCGGTCGCCGTCCCTAAGTAGCCCTATCGGTCCACCGAGCGCGGCCTCCGGGGAGATATGTCCAACCACGAATCCATGACTGCCGCCGGAAAACCTTCCGTCGGTGATGAGCGCAACTTTATCGCCGAGTCCACGCCCCATGATGGCGCCGGTGGGGCTCAACATTTCGCGCATGCCGGGACCGCCGCGCGGACCTTCATTGCGGATGACGACGACATCGCCGGGCTTAACCTTGTCGGAAAGAATGGCGGCGGTGGCGCGCTCTTCACCGTCGAATACTCGCGCGGTGCCGGTGAAACGCAAACCTTCCTTGCCGGAAATTTTCGCCACGGCCCCTTCCGGCGCGAGGTTTCCGTACATGACCACCAGATGGCTGTCCTTCTTGATCGGATCGCTCAACGAACGAATGATGTCCTGCCCGGGCGGATAGTCGGCGACATCGCGCAGATTTTCCGCGAGGGTGCGCCCGGTGACTGTCAGGCAGTCACCATGAAGCATTTTCGCGTCTAACAACCTTTTCATCAGGGGCTGGATCCCGCCGATAGCGATGAGCTCCGACATTAAGTAGCGGCCGCTCGGACGCACGTCAGCGAGCAACGGAACACGTTTGCCGATCCGCGTGAAATCCTGTAGTCCGAGTCCGACCCCAGCCGCATGCGCGATCGCCAGCAGGTGCAGCACTGCATTGGTGCTACCGCCGAGAGCGATGGTCACGGTGATCGCGTTTTCAAAGGCCTTCTTCGTGAGGATGTGCCGCGGACGGATTCCCGCCTTCACCAGCTCGACAACCGCGACGCCGGCGCGCCGGCAATCATCGCGCTTCGCGCTGCCGACCGCTTCCTGTGCCGAACTGTTGGGCAGCGACAAGCCGAGTGCTTCGACAGCCGAGGCCATCGTGTTGGCCGTATACATGCCACCGCAGCTTCCGGGCCCTGGGATCGCAGTGCGCTCCACCTCGAGCAGCTCCGCGTCGGATACGCGCCCGGCGGCATGGCCGCCCACTGCCTCGAACACCGAGACGATGTCGCGGCGCTTCGCGCCCGGCTTGATCGTGCCGCCGTACACAAACACCGCCGGCCGATCGAGCCGCGCGATCGCCATGGCGCAACCCGGAATGTTCTTGTCGCAACCACCAATGGCCACGAAGCCGTCGAAGCCTTCGGCACCCACCACGGTCTCGATGGAATCGGCGATGACTTCCCGTGAAACGAGCGAATAGCGCATTCCGGGCGAGCCCATGGAAATGCCGTCCGACACGGTGATCGTGTTGAACAGGACTCCTTTGCCGCCGGCGCCGTCCGCGCCGGCGACCGATTCGGTCGCGAGCTCGTTGATGTGCATGTTGCAGGGCGTGAGGTTTGCCCAGGTCGACGCCACGCCGATCTGCGGCTTTTCGAAGTCCGCGTCCTGGAATCCCACCGCGCGCAACATGGCGCGCGACGGCGTCTGCTTGGCGCCATCGACCACCAGTCGCGAATACTTGCGCTGGTCTACCGCCCCACTCTTCTTACTCTTCATATATCTCCTCTAACCAGTCTTCTAACTATGTCGCAGCGCGCATCACGCGCCGCATGTGCGAAAAGCCCAATGCGCCCACCGTCACGAAGATCAGCGGCAGCACCAGTGAATAGATCCCCGCACCTGGTCGCCAGGACTCGAGCCATTGATAGATCAGTATCCCGGCCGGGGGCCCGATGGCACCGCGCACGCCGGTAAGCGTCACGTGCACTCCCATGTAGTGTTGCGCCCGACCGACCGAGGCAAAGTCATTGTGCCCGAGATTCCAGCCGAGGTTCGCGCCCGCGTATGCCGCGCCGAGCAACACGGCGCCGAGCCAGAGCATTGGCACCCATGCGAGCCAGGTGCCGAAAGTCAGCGTGACCACGGCGAGCACAAGCGACCAGCCCTGGCGCGCGCGGTATTCGACGATGTGGCCCCGATCGAACATACGCGCCCAGAACGGCACGAAGATCGGCAATGTGCCGAGCGGCACCACCGAGAGCAAGGCGATCTGCAATCCTGGCATGAGGTGCAGGTGCTCGCTGAAGATCACCACCAGCTGCGAGGTGAGCATCAGGTTCCCGCCGCCGTAGATTCCCATCCAGAACATGTATTCGCGAAAGTGCGGATCCTGGCGAAGGATTTCGAGCAGCATCCCGAGACTGAACGGCTCGGCGCGCCCCACTGCGGCATTTTCTTCGGCCAGCAACGCGAATTCGCGCCGCACCCGCGCGGCGCGATACAGCCAGGCGGCGAGCAAGCCGGCGGCGGCGCCAGCGCCAAACAGCCAGCGCGAGTCCATGAGCTGCCGGTCGAGTGTCCAGGCGGCGACAGCCGCGGCGGTCGCCACCGCCAGCGAACTCACGATGACGATGCGCCCGGTGTAGCGCCCGATGGCGGCACGTGGATAGTTTGCGCTCCACACCGCGGCCCGCACGGTGAGCAACCCGGTCCACACCACGCGCGCGATGAGGATGGATGCCACCGCGAAAGCGAGGCCGCCGAGCGCGCGCGGAGCCACGCCCAACAAGCCCACGAGGATCGCAAAGGTCGCCTGCAGCCCCACCATGAGTCCGATGCGCGCGCGGCCATGCGCGAGATTGGCCCAGACGAAACTCACCACGTTCGAGAGCGCCGGCGCGCCGCTGACGAAAGCAACCGCAAAGTTCACGATCCAGGGATCGGCCGCATGCGCGAAAGTCTTCTTGATGAGAACCGCGGCCGTTGCGCCCTCGACCAGGCCGAGCGTCAGGCCTAACAAGGCCCAGGAGGCGATCTCGCGGCGAAATGCCGCTTCGGCGGTCGGCGTCGCGCGCCTGGAGCTCAACTCCGCTCCATCAGCCGAAGCGCTGCCGGATCAACCGGTACAGCGCGCGCACGGTGTGCGGATCGGCGCCGACTGGCCTTCCGGGCCGCTCCTTGGGATTCCACGCGTAGACGTCGCCGTGCAGCCAGTTGCGCGTGCGCGTGACGAAGCGTTTGAGGAACAGCGCACCGATGATCGAGCCGGCGAACTGCGTCGCCGACACATTATTCAGATCGGCAACCCGGCTCGCGAGATCCTCTTCGTAGCCGGGCCACAAGGGCATGGTCCACATCGGATCCGCTTCGCGCTCGCCGACCTGGCGCAGCTGGTCGGCCAGCTCCACCGGCGTTGAGTAGATAGCGGGAAGCTCCGGCCCGAGGGCCACGCGTGCGGCCCCGGTGAGCGTGGCCAGGTCCACTAACAAGGATGGCTGCTCGCGATCGGCTTCAGTCAGCGCATCGGCGAGCACCAGGCGCCCTTCGGCGTCGGTATTGCCGATCTCGACGGTGAGTCCCTGGCGGGAGCGGAGAATGTCGCTGGGACGAAATGATCGGCCCGAGACCGAGTTCTCGACTGCTGGAATCAGCAACCGCAGCTGTACCGGCGCATCGGCGCCCATGAGCATGCGCGCCAGCGCCAGCACCAGCGCCGCACCGCCCATGTCCTTCTTCATGAGGATCATGCCGCTCGAAGGTTTGATGTCGAGGCCGCCGGTGTCGAAGCAGACACCCTTGCCGACCAGCGTCACCAGCGGATTACCGCGTTTGCCCCAGCGCATGTCGATGAGCCGCGGCTCGCGCGCGCTACCCTTCCCCACCTCATAGATGAGTGGATAGTTCTGCCGCAGCAGGTCTTCGCCGACGATGATTCGGCACTCGGCTTCGTGCTGCAGTGCGAGGCGCTGCACCGCTTCGCCGAGTTCCTGTGGGCCGAGATCATTGGCAGGCGTGTTGATGAGATCGCGAGCTTCACCGAGCGCTTCGCTCGCGAGCCGCACGTATTCGAGGTCAGCCCCGGCCGGCGCCACCAGCGAAGGTAGTTCCGCCGCCGCTTTGCGATACCGCGCAAAGCGATAAGAACCGTATTCCCAACCCAGCGTGAGCTGGGTGGCGCCGACGACGCTGAAACTGCCGGCGAACCGATATCGCCCCGGCGGAAGGCGATCCGGCAAGCCTGCCGAGGTCCAGAGAGTGGGCTCACTCAAATCCGGGAGCGCCCCCATGCCGAGGGCAGCGCCGGCGATCGCATCGCCGGATGCGGTGGGGATCAACAGCAGCTTCTGCTTCTCGGCGGCAAAACCTTGCGCCTTGGCCCAGGCACGCACCCCGGCGCTCTGCATCTCCAGCCAGGACGAGAGTCCTTGTTCGCTGACCAGCCAGATGGGACGGCTGCCTGCCGCTTCCGTTTCGTTGAGGAGGTGTGTGCTCACGCAAAAAGTTTAAGCCAAAAACCCAGCATTTACGGGACGGTGCGTGCTCATTTGCAGGGATCGTGCTCGACCCGTCTTCATTGACAAGGGGCGAACACCTGTGGTGCTATCGCGCGCATTGTATGCAGGCTCAAAACACACAGTTCGGAGTACCTTTCTGCGGCGCGGCAAGTCCTGCGCGCGACGTACTCGTACTGCTCCCCGTCCTTCTGCTCCTTCGGAGCAGCCGGTGCGGGACGCCTGCTTGACGCGCTAATACACGGACAAGCAAACACCAACAAACCCCGCACCGGCCACCAAGCCGATGCGGGGTTTTTCTTATGATCGTTGAATAAAGAGATATGGAGCTGACAATGACGAAGTTGTACTCGGGCAAAGACGTAGACAAGAAGGCGCTCAAGAAAGCCCGGATCGCCATCCTGGGCTACGGCAGCCAGGGCCGCGCGCATGCGCTCAACCTCAAGGACAGCGGCCACGATGTCATTGTTGGCGTGCGCAAAAACGGCGCCAGCTGGAAGAAAGCCAAGAAGGACGGACTGAAGGTTGCCGAGCCGGGCGATGCCGCCAAAGGCGCCGACCTGGTCGCGATGCTGGTTCCGGATCTCGCGCAGAAAGACCTCTACGCGTCGGTCGAGAATTCGCTGAAGAAAGGCGCGTCGCTGCTGTTCGCGCACGGTTTCAACATCCACTTCAAGCAGATCAAGCCGCGCAAGGACCTCGACGTGGTGTTGATCGCGCCCAAAGGCCCCGGGGATCTCGTACGCCGTCAGTACCAGCAGGGCCGCGGCGTTCCGTCGCTCATCGCCGTCTACCAGGACGCAACCGGCAACGCCTTCGCCAAAGCGCTCGCCTACGGCCACGGCATCGGCGGCACGCGCGGCGGTGTTCTCGAAACGACCTTCGCGGAAGAGACCGAGACCGATCTGTTCGGCGAGCAGGCCGTGCTCTGCGGCGGCACGAGCGACCTCGTGCTCAAGGGCTTCGAGACGCTGGTGGAAGCCGGCTATCAACCGGAAGTCGCCTACTACGAATGCCTGCATGAGCTGAAGCTCATCGTCGACCTTTTGCACGAAGGTGGCCTCACCAAGATGCACAAGTTCATCTCCGACACGGCCAAGTATGGCGACCTGACGCGCGGCCCGCGCATCGTCAACGACAAGACCAAGAAAGAGATGAACAAGATCCTCAAGGAGATCCAGAAAGGCAAGTTCGCCAAGCAGTGGATCGAGGAAAACTCCAGTGGTCGCAAGAACTACAACGCGCTCATGCAGGCCGACCTCGATCATCAGCTCGAGAAAGTCGGCGCGCAGCTGCGCGCTCGCATGCCGTGGCTCGAACAGGGCCGCAGCTAGCCACTCGTCAAGACCGAGGTAATCCGCATGTCCCATCGTGAACGAGTCATGATCTTCGACACGACGCTGCGCGACGGCGAGCAATCGCCGGGATGCAGCATGGCGCAGCCGGAAAAGCTTCGCGTGGCACGCGCGCTTGCCGACCTTGGGGTGGATGTCATCGAAGCGGGCTTCCCGGCTGCCTCACGCGGCGACTGGGAAAGCGTCAACGCCGTGGCGCGCGAGGTGCAGGGACCGATCATCTGTGGCCTCGCGCGCTGCCATCGCGATGACATCACGCACGTGGCGAATGCCATCCAGCCGGCGGCGAATCGCCGCATCCACGTGTTTCTCGCGACCAGTGCCATTCATCGCCAGTTCAAACTGAACATGGCGAAGGAAGAGATCATCCGCACCGCGGTCGAAGGCGTGAAGTTCGCGCGCGAGTTCTGCGACGACGTCGAGTTCTCGCCCGAAGACGCGTCGCGCACCGAGCTCGACTTCCTCACGCAGGTGGTCGAGGCGGTGATCGAGGCCGGAGCGACCACGGTGAACATCCCGGACACGGTGGGCTACACCGTGCCCGATGAGTTCGCGGAGCTGTTCCGTTACCTGCGCAAGAACGTGCGTGGCATCGACAAGATCCGCCTGTCGGTGCATTGCCACGACGATCTGGGCATGGCGGTCGCAAACAGCCTTACGGCAGTCGTCGCTGGCGCGCGCCAGATCGAGTGCACCATCAATGGCATCGGCGAACGCGCCGGCAACTGTTCGCTCGAAGAAGTCGTCATGGCGCTCAAGACGCGCGATGCGTTCTTCAACGTCGACACGGGCATCAACACCACGCGCCTCTATCCCACCTCACGCATGCTGGCGAACATTGTCGGCGTGCCGATTCCACGCAACAAGGCGATCGTGGGCGAGAACGCGTTCGCGCACGAGTCGGGCATTCATCAACACGGCATGCTCAAGCATCACTCCACCTACGAGATCATGCGGCCGCAGGACGTCGGGTTGTCGCGTTCGGCGCTGGTGCTCGGCAAACACAGCGGACGTCATGCACTGCGCGAGCGCATCAAGGAACTCGGCTTCGAGCTCGATGATGTCGAGTTCGCGCGCGTGTTCGAAGAATTCAAGGCGCTGGCCGACAAGAAGAAGGAACTCTACGACGGCGACATCGAAGCGCTGGTGCTGCAGGCCGAGCACAGCGCCGCCGGTCCGTGGACCTTGACGAACCTGCGCACCTCCTCCGACAGCGGCAAGTCCGCCGAAGCCACCGTCAAATTGCGCAACAGTGACGGCCGTGAAATCGAAATGCGCGCCACCGGCGACGGCCCGGTGGACGCCGCGCTGAAAGCCATCGAAAGCGCCACCGGATTGCAGGTGGTCCTGCGGAAATTCGAGGTTCGCAGCGTATCCGCCGGCGAAGACGCTCAAGGCGAGGCGCTGGTGTACGTGGAGTACAATCAGCGCACGTATCGCGGCTCGAGCGTCAGCACGAATATCGTCGAGTCGGCAACCCAGGCGTTCCTCGAAGTCATCAATCGCATCGAGCTCTCACAAGGCGCTCGTTCGCGCGACGATCGCACCGGCACCGCGCGTGTCGCGCAAGCCGTCGTCTAGCAAAGTTCACGGAGTTTCAGTCATGCCCATTCCCGCGACCAAGTACATCTGGTTCAACGGCAAGCTCGTCCCCTGGGAAAAGGCCACGGTGCACGTGCTGTCGCACGCACTGCATTACGGCTCCTCGGTGTTCGAGGGCGTTCGCGCCTACGAAACGCCACGCGGCCCGGCCATCTTCCGGCTGCGCGATCACACCCGGCGCCTGTTCGACTCCGCCAAGGTCTACCGCATCAACATTCCGTTCAGCGAAGACCAGATCAATCACGCTTGCCGCGAAGTCATTGCGCAGAACGGTCTGGCGCGCGGCGCCTACCTGCGGCCGGTGGCATTCCGCGGCTACGGCGAAATCGGCGTGGTGCCGAAAATCGAACCGCCCATCGAAGTCGCGATCGCCGGCTGGGAATGGGGCAAGTACCTCGGCGCCGCGGAAGATGAAGGCGTCGACGTCTGCGTGTCCTCGTGGCAGCGCGTCGCGCCCAACACCATTCCTGCCATGGCCAAGGCCGGCGGCAACTATCTGTCCAGCCAGCTCATCGGACTCGAAGCCAAGCGGCTCGGCTTCGTCGAGGGCATCGGTCTTTCGGCCGATGGCACCGTCAGCGAAGGCGCTGGCGAAAATCTGTTCATCGTGAAAGACGGCGTGCTCTATACGCCCGGCATGGCGCATTCGTTGCTCACGGGCATCACGCGCCACACCATCATGACGCTCGCCAAGGATTTGGGCATCGAGGTCCGCGAGATCTCGATCCCGCGCGAATTCCTCTACATGGCCGACGAACTCTTTTTCACCGGCACCGCGACCGAGGTCGCCGCCATCCGTTCAGTGGATGCGATCCAGATCGGCAACGGCAAGCGCGGCCCCGTGACCGCCAAACTACAGGCCGCGTTCTTTGGCCTGGTGCGCGGCAAGAACGAGGACCGTTGGGGCTGGCTCGACTATGTCGACATGAACGCCTCGCGGGCCGCGATAGCTGGATAAGCCAATGCCAAAGACGATGTTCGACAAAGTCTGGGACGACCACGTGGTCGTGCCCGAGACGACCGATACTCCCGCCGTCCTGTTCATCGACCTGCATCTCACGCACGAAGTGACCACGCCGCAGGCCTACACAGAGCTGCGGTCGCGCGGCATCAAGCTGCGCCGGCCCGATCTCACGCTCGCCACGATGGACCACTCCACGCCCACGCGCACCGAACAGGTGTTCGGCGGCGTGCCTATCGCCGTGGATTCTGCGGCGAAGCAGGTACGCCAGCTCGAAATCAACACGCAGGAATTCGGCGTGGAGCTGTTCAACCTGCAGGACAGCCGCCGCGGCATCGTGCACATCATCGGCCCCGAGCTCGGACTCACCCAGCCCGGCAAGACAATTGTCTGCGGCGATTCGCACACTTCGACCCATGGCGCTTTCGGCGCCCTCGCCTTCGGCATCGGCACCACGGAAGTCGGCCATGTTCTGGCGACTCAGTGCCTGCTGCAGCGCCGGCCCAAGACCTTCGCTATCAATGTCTCCAACCATCTGCCGGCGGGCGTCACGGCGAAAGATCTCATCCTTGCCATCATTGGCGAAATCGGTGTCTCCGGTGGCACCGGCTACGTGCTCGAATATCGCGGCGCGTGTATCTCCGCGTTGTCGATGGACGAGCGCATGACCATCTGCAACATGTCCATCGAAGCCGGGGCGCGGGCCGGCATGATCGCGCCGGACGCCACCACCTTCGAATTCCTCGGCAAGACTCCGCGCGCGCCCAAGGGCGCCGCCTGGGACGCCGCGATGGCGCGGTGGAGCAAACTACCCACCGACACCGGAGCGACCTTCGATCGCTCGATCGACATCGACGCGGCGATCCTGGTGCCCATGGTCACCTATGGCACGCACCCGGGCATGGTGGCGCCGATCACCGGATCGGTTCCTGCACAAGGTGATGCCTTGTTCGAGAAGGCGCTCAAGTACATGGGACTCAAGGCCGGCGAACCGATTCGCAATGTACCGGTGAACAATGTGTTCCTCGGCAGCTGCACGAATGGCCGCCTGTCGGACCTGCGCAACGCGGCCCGCGTTCTGCGCGGCCACAAGCTCGCGCAGGGCGTGAAGATGCTGGTAGTCCCGGGATC
>JBDTSV010000164.1:0-42580 GCA_039930985.1 Pseudomonadota bacterium | reverse complement strand
TCGGCGGCGACGCGCGCGGCGGGATAGTCCCGACGCGTGAGGTATAGACGCACGAGGATTTCCCGTGCCAGTACGTGTGTGGGATTGTCGCGCACGGTTTGCTCGATCAACGGCAGCGCCTGTTCGCTCTTGCCCGACTGCGCCAGCATCTGCGCAAACTCCACGCGCACGTCGGCGTCGCCCGGGCTCAGGGTGACGGCGCGCTGCAGCGTCTCCTCGGCGAGCGCCGACTCATGGTTCGCAATGTGCGCGCGCGCCAGTGCGCGCAGCACCGGTACGGCCTCGGGCTGGTCGCGCAGCACCGCGCGCAAATCGCCGATGGCGGCAGCCGGATCGTTGCCCTGCATCGAAAGGTTGCCGCGCAGCAGCAACGCATCGTTGTCACGCGGATTTTCCGCCAGCACTTCCTGCACCAGCTGGCGCGCGAGCGGCAGCTTGCCGTCAGCCACGTACATGGCGGCGACTCGATTGCGCGCAACCAGCGCCTGAGGTTTGTCGTCCGCGCGCGCGATCACCTCTTGGTAGGTGGCAATTGCCTCGGCATTCTTGCCATTGCGCTGCTGCAGGCCGCCGAGGCCGAGCCGCAGATCGAAATTGTCCGGTGACCGGCGAATGAATTCCTGCAGCGCGGCAATGCCGCGCGCTGGCTCCCGCTGCGTGCTCAGGAAGTCGGCGTACACCAGTTTCGCTTCGTCGCTGTCCGGCGCCGCGGAGATGGCCTGCTTGAGCACATTCTCGGCGTCATCAAAGCGTTTCTCACCGGCGAGGAAGATTGCCAGCGAATATCGGGCGCGTGCGTCTTCCGGCTTCTGCTCGATGAGCTTGCGCATCTCGCCTTCAGCGCCGGCCTTGTCGCCGAGCGACAGGTACAGCAGCGACAACACCTGGCGAAGCTCGGTGGCATCTGGTGTCTTCTCGAGCGTGGTGCGCAACAGCGTGACCGCCCGCTGCGAATCGCTTCCCTGCCGGTAGATAGATGCCAGCAGCGCCACGGCGTTCTGGTTGGCGGGCGCGAGTTTGACTGCCGCTTCCGCGTCGGTCAACGCGGCATCGCGCTGGTTGAGCTGCGAGCGGGCCGCGGCGCGCACCGTCAGCAGCTCGGCATCCTTGGGATTCTTGACGATCGCCGGCTCGACCAGCTCCAGCGCCCTCTGCGGCGCGCCGGCGAAGACGAACACGCGGCCGAGCGCGGCGCGCGCGCCGGCGTGGTTCGTGTCCGAGTCGATGGCGCCCTGGTACATGCCCGCGGCTTCGCGCACCTTGCCGAGCCGCTCCAGGCTGCGGCCAAACAGGAATCGCGCCTGCGCGTCGTTCGGCAGGATCTGCAGCGCGTTGCGGAATTCTATGCGCGCCTTCTCATAGTTGGCGGCGGCAAAAAACTCCTCGCCCTTCGTCAAGTGGCTGGTATAGCGGCTCTGCGCCCCACCGCATCCGGCGAGCGCGAGCAACACAAAGACAGTTCCGAAGACGACGCCGCGCAATTTCATTTTCTTTCCCTGACGAACTGTTCTGAAGGACTTGCAAAGCTAGGAGCCCAACTTTGCGTCCATGTGACACGCGAGCGACACGTGCACTACATCGGCAACACACCGCGCGCCGCGACCAGCGCCAGCAACGCGGAAGTTACCAGGGCGCCGCCGCGCGCCACGGTCCAGTGGTCGAAGGCGAATTCGAGCGCATAGCCGATGGCCACCAGCTTGAAGATTCCCAGACCGATACCGCTGGTCGAATCGACCGGCACCGCAACGACCGGCGCGATCACCGCGACGAACAGCACCAGCGCGTCGAGCGTGGTGAAGGCGAAGCGGCGCTCGCCACTGGTGCGGAAGCGCAGCAGGACCAGCAGACCGAGCGACCCGAACATTCCGATCTGCCACAGCGATTGGGGTGCGAGGCCACCGAGCGATTGCTGATCGAGATAGACCAGCATGGCTGCCGCGACGAACAGGGCCAGGCGCAGCAGCAGCATGCCGACCGGACGATTGCCGGTGATGAGCACGATGATTTGCGCAATCAGCAGCGCCACGGCCAACCAGGCAACATCCGGGTTCACGCGCGGATGACCCAATGCCACCGACGCCGCATAAGCTGTCAGCAGAATCAGCATCAGCGCGCGACAGCCGCGTTGCAGGCGGTTTTTTTCGCGCCACCAGCGAACGTGGCGCGCGATCTCGCTCGACTCGCGCGGCGGACCGGCCCATCGCCAGTGCCGCGCCCGCGCGCCTTCCAGCATGCCGATCACGCTGGTCGCGAACATCACGAACACGGCAATGATCACCAGGTCGGACTCGTAACGAAGGAAGTAGGCCAACATGAACAGCCCGCCCTGCACCGCGTAGATGATGAGCACCGACTGGTAGTGGTCGAATCCCAGCGCCAACAATCGGTGATGAAAGTGGCGACGGTCGGCCGCGAACGGCGAGCGCCCGGCGCGCAGTCGCTCGGTCATGACGGTCAACGTATCGAGTATCGGCCACGCAAGCAGCAACAGTGGCAACGCCGCACTCACGGTGATGTCAGCGTCCTGCGTCGCCTTGATGGCGAGAACACCGGCGAGAAATCCCAGCACCTGGCTGCCGCTGTCGCCCATGAACACGCGCGCCGGATGCGTGTTGAAACGCAGGAAGCCGAGCAACGCTCCAGCCAGCGCAGCCGTGGTCGAGGCCACGGGTAGGTTGCCGCTCGACAGACTGATCCAGCCGATGGCGAGCACCGACAGCAGCGTGGTACCGCCGGCGAGTCCGTCGAGCCCGTCGGAGAGGTTGATCGCATTGGTGACCCCGACCAGGAACACGAAGCTCAACGCATATGACAGCGCGGCTGGAAGCTCGACGCGATCGGTGAGCGTGGTGGAGTCGATGGCGACGCCGCCCGCGATCACCGCCAGCGCGCAGGCGATGATTTGCGCGCCCAGCTTCCACGGCCAGGCCAGCTCGTAGCGGTCGTCCAGCAGGCCCATCACCAGCAGCACCGCGACGCCTGCGTAGATAGCCGTCCACTCGCCCGGCTGTGTCGCCATGAACCACAGCGGCAACAGGGTTCCCGCCACCATCGCCAGGCCGCCGATGCGCGGAATCGGCGCGGCGTGCACCTTGCGTTCGCCGGGCCGGTCGAGCAGCCGCAGCCGTCCGGCCGCATTCGCGAGCGGCGGAATCAGCGCAACCGTGATGGTCAGTGCCGCGACCAGCAGCAACAGCAATTGCATGGCGTCAGGTCGGGATGTAAGGGCGCAGGGCCGGAACCAGCGCCCGCGCGAATTCCTCGAGCGTCCGGTCCGCGTCTGCCTCGCTCTGTCCGGCGCGCACTGGCACGGTGAGCCGCAGCATGGCGCCATCGGTGCGGTTGCGCGTGAGCGAGTCCCAGAAGATGTACCACTTCACCAGGTATTCGCTGGTGAGTACGCGGCCGCGCTGATCGAACCAGTAGTACACCACCTGCTTGACGTCACCGCGCTCGATGACCACGCGGTTGACCGACAGGGTGCCGCCGCTGCCCGTCAGCGCGATGTCGCGCGGCGCGATCGCCTCGATGTGCCAACCGCCGCCGGGAATGCAGGAGCGCGGCGAATGCACCGACTCGCCCCGACGCTGCGAGTTGTAGTACGCCACGTAGAGATTGACCGGCGGGCGCCCGTCGGCGTTGAAATCCGCCAGTAGATAGTCGTCGAGCTTGAGTGTCTCCAGGTAGATGCCATCGAGACGGTCGCGCCGGCCGGTCCACGCCCCCTCGCTCATCGACAGGCGTGTGAAGTCTTCGCGGGTTGGCGCGGCGTCGACGCGCTCGGGAGTCAGCATGCCCACTACCGCCACCGCGAGCACCAGCGCCGCGGCGCTGCCCAGCGCCGGTGTCAACCGCCCATACACCGGGGCGGCGCGCAGCGGCACGGGCGGATCGAGCCCGAATTCCGAACGCCAGGTGGCAAACGTACCGCCGAGGCGCGACATCAGGATGATCTCCACCAGCAGGATGCCGCCGCTGAACATGAACATGAGCCAGCCCTGGAACTCGTGGAACAGTCCTTCGGCCATGCCGATACCGAAGCGCTCGACCAGGAGGCCGATGCTGCCGACGCGCACGCCGTTCATGATGATGGCGAGCGGAATGCTCGACGCGAACAGCACCGCCCGCTTCCACAGCGGCGCACGATAGAAATACGCCATGACGAACGACAGTGTGATGAGCGGAAACAGGTAGCGCAGGCCGTCGCAGGCAGCGGCCACTTCGAGCTTGTGCTCGCCCAGGTCGATGACGTTGCCATCGAGGCTCACGCTGACGCCGAACAGACGGATCAGCCCGACGCCGAGCTGCGACGACATGAGCTGCAGCTGGCTCGACAGGTTGTTCAGGATGAAGTTCGGCAACGGAATGGCCAGGAACAACAGCAGCAGCGGCAGCCAGATGTGACGAATGGCGCGCGCGCCGAGCCAGGCGATGACCAGGCCGCAGATCATCACGACCAGTCCGTAGTGCACGATCGACATGAGCGCGCTGCGATCGCCGAGAAAAACCACGAGCGCACCCAGCGCCACGGTGGACACACCCACGAGTACGCCGTCGCGCGGCAGCTCGGCCAGCAATCCGCGTTTGCGCCAGGCGAGCCAGATCGCCAACAGCGGCAACAGCGGACCGTGACTGAATTCCGGACGCGCGCCCCACAGATAGACTAGATAGTCCACCGCTTCGTGTTGCCAGAGGCAGGCGGCGACGATGGCCGCGACGATGACAGCGATGCTCATGCGCCGACCCTCATTGCACGCGTCTGCTGTCGGGTCCGCGCAGCGCTTCGCGCAGCGCGAGTCCGAGAAACTGCGGCGCCGAGACGAAGGTGCGCTGCCACAAGCGGCGCGGCTCGCGGCTCAGGCGATAGGCCCACTCGAGGCCGAGACTACACACCCAATCAGGCGCGCGTTGCACGGTGCCGGCGAAGTAGTCGAACACCGCGCCGATCGAACCCACCGCGCCACAACGCAGCTGGTGCAGATTCTCGCGCACCCACTTCTCCTGCCTGGGCGCCGTCATGCCCACCCACAACACATCCGGCCGCGCTTCATTGATCTCGTCGATGAAGCGCTGGTTGGATTCCTCCGACCACTCGCCGTATGGCGGTGACAACGCCTTGGCCATGATCACGCGCGGAAACGACCCCTGACAACGTGACATGAGACGGTCGAGCACCTGCGGGCTGGAGCCAAAGAACGCGGCGCGGCCTCCGCTTTTGTCGAGCCGCGCCATGAGCGCGCGGAAATAGTCGATGCCGGTGATGCGCGGGCCGAGCGAACGACCGGTGAGAACCGCGGCGACCCGCACGCCGACACCGTCGGCCACCACCGCATCCGCCTCGAAGAGCGCTTGTCTGAAGGTCGAATCCCGAGTCACAACCGTCAGTGAATGCGGATTGGCGCAGGCAAACACGAAAGGCCGTTTCGTCGGGTCGACCCGACGCGCCTCCAGCGCGGACAGGGAATTCTCGACGAGATCTTCGAGCCCGTGCGGCCAGATGCGCACTCCCAGCAGGCTGTTGACTGGCGCTGTCGCGTTCTGGTTGTGAAGCATGCGCGGGATTCTGACGATGCCCTGTGACAATCCTCTTGCGCTGCTGTTTCGCATGAACGACATGCGTATGACATCTGCGGGATGCAGGCTGCGGCGGATGCGCGTCGCCCTCATCCACAACTTCTATCGGTCGTCCGCCCCGTCGGGCGAGGACGAAGTCGTGCGTGGCGAACAGGAGTTGCTCGAAGCGAACGGCATCGAAGTCATTCCCTTCGTGCGCTACAACGACGACCTGCCGGCCGGTCTTCTTGGCGCGCTCGGCGCTTCGCTGTCGAATGCCTGGTCGTTCGATTCCCGGTCGGCGCTGCGCGAGCTCATGGTCAGGCATCGCCCCGACGTCGCCCATTTCCACAACACGTTTCCGCAGATCTCACCGGCCGCCTACCTGACTTGTCGCGAGGCGGGCGTGCCGGTGGTGCAGACGCTGCATAACTACCGCATGTTTTGCGCCAACGGGCTGCTGAATCGCCAGCGCGAGCCCTGCGAACTCTGTCTCGGCCGAAACGCCTTTCCCGCGCTTGTCCACGCGTGCTATCGCGACTCGCGCCTGGCAACCCTCGGCGTGGCACTCGGCAGCGCGCTGCATCGCGCCCGGGGCACGTACCAGACTCAAGTCGATCGCTACATCGTGCACACCGAATTCGCACGCCGGCGTTTCGTCGCGCATGGCCTGCCGCCCGAACGCATCGCCATTCGCGGCAACTGTCTTTCCCATGACCCCGGTATCGGCGCAGGCGACGGCGGATACGCGCTGTACGTGGGCCGTCTCACCGCGGAGAAAGGCGTGGGCACGCTGGTGCGCGCCTGGCAGGAATTGAGCGACATTCCATTGCGCATTGCCGGTGACGGCGCGCTGCGCGCGACGCTCGAGCGTGAGGCCGCCGGCTTGCCGATCCAGTTCCTCGGCCGAGTTCCGGCGGCGCGCGTCATCGAGCTCATGCAGAACGCGGCGCTGCTGGTGATCCCCTCGGAATGCTATGAAGGATTTCCGCGCGTGCTGGTCGAGGCGTTTGCAACCGGCACGGCGGTCGTGGCGGCCGACATCGGTGGCCTGGGAGAACTCATCACCGAGGGTGTCGGCGGTGCCAAGTTCCGCTCCGGATCCGCGGCCGAACTCGCCGACGCGGTGCAGCGCCTGTGGTGTGCCCCTGTGTTGCGCGCACGCCAGCGCGCCGGCAACCGGCTACGGTTCGAGCGCGAGTTCTCGCCGTCGGCCGGCCTGGCATCGCTCACGGATGTCTACCGACAAGCGATGGTCCGCGACGCGGCTAGATAGGCGGCTTCTCAATAGGCGCGACGCTCGGAGCGCGTGGCGCGATTGAGCACCGTGCCGAGCTGCGGCACGTCGACCAGCAAGGCCTGGGCGCGCTGCAGATCCTCGCGCCGCGTGCGCTGCTCGGCGATCACCAACAGGATTCCATCGAGCAGCGGCGCCAGCGTGAGCACATCGTCGGTGAGCAGGATGGGTGGCAGATCCAGGATGACCAGCCGATCGGTGTAGCGCGTGCGGATCTCCAGCAGGAAAGCCCGCGTGCGTTCGTCGGCAAGGATCTCGGACGAGGAGCCGCGCAGCGGCGCCGCCGGCAGCACCGCCAGCCGGTCGCGCCCCTCGGGACGCCACAGCGCCTCGTCGACACCGATCTCGCCGCGCAGGATGCTCTCGACGCCGCGCGACTCGGGGATATCCAACAACTTCGCCACATTCGGCCGACGCAGGTCCATGTCGACCAGCAATATAGTCTGGTTCGGTTCGGCCGCGAGCGCCAGCGCGAGATTCACCGCGGTCAGCGTCTTGCCATCGCCGTCGGCCGGGCTGGCGATGCCGATGACGCGCGAGCCACGCTGCCGCACCCGTTGCAGCAGTTGCGTGCGCAGCATGCGGTAGGCATCGCCAGCCAGGCTTTCCTCATCCGGAAAGACCACGCGCCGCTCGCGCAGGGTGTCGCGATCGAGCGCGAACGTGCGCGTTGCCGAGCCCGAAGGAGCGCGACGCTGCGGCGGCACGAGGGATAGCGCGGAGTGTTCCAAAGAGATCTCCTGTCAGATACCCAGGCGCCGCAGGACGATGAACCACAGCGTGTCCAGCGGGCGAAAGAACAGATGAATGCCGAGCAGCGCGACGACGGCGCTCGCCATCGCTCCGCCGGCGGCGAAACGCCATCGTCGGCGTCCGCGCGCCACTTCGGCGGCGGTGACGATGATCGGGATCAGTGCGAGTGGCGCGCCGTGCCCCAGCTCTTCGACGTCTCGCCGCCCGCGCACCGAAGTGTCGGTGGCTTCACGCAGCGCGGCGAGTCCCGCGGCCAGCGCCGCACTCAGGATGAGGCCGATGATGAAGACCGCGAACCGGTTCGGGCTCACGGGCTCCTCGGGCGGCAACGGCGGCTCGATGAGCGTGAAGCGCTCGCCCTTGCGATTGGTTTCCAGATTCTGTGCGAGCTGCGCTTCGCTCTGCTTGGTGCGCAGTTCCTGGTAGCGAAGTTGCGCGCTCTCATAGTCGCGCGTCAGCTCGCGGTACTCGCGCTCGACCACCGGCGACATCGCGATTTTCTTCTCGTACTCGTCGGCCTGCGCGCCCAACGAGGCGATCTTGATGGCGAGCGAGTGTTGATCGTTGACGATCGAGGAAAGCTGCGCCTGGATCTGGATGAAAGCGGGATTGTCCGGGGCGTCGAGGTGACGCGCTCGCACCGTGGTCCGTGGCTTGGCGAGCTCGGCTTCGAGCGCCGCCACGGTCCGCTCCAGATTCTTGACGTCGGGATGTTCAGCTGAGTATTTCTCGCGCGCCGCGCCAAGCTCGGCGCGCGCCGCGTCCAGCCGGCGGAGCACATCGTTGTCATCGGCTGCGCCGTCCTGGTCAGCCTCCTGCCCTTCGAGGCCGGCGATCTCGCGCGTGAGGCGCGCGATGTCCGGATGATCCGCCGCATACAGCGCGCGGCTGCTCGCCAGCTCCGACCGGAGTGCGCGCAGCCGATCACTGGAGGTGAGAATGCGCTCGCCCGAATCCGAGAACATCACCGAGTTCGGCTTCAGCTGCGCCAGCTGCGCTTCGAGATACACCTTCTGCTGCGTCAGCGAGCGCTGTTCGGTGACCGCATCGCGCAACTGCTGCTGGGTGCGATCGAGCAGGCTCATGTTGAGCTGCACGAGCTCGGGCAACTGGTTGACGTTCTTTTCCTTGAACGCGGCGAGCTTGGCCTCGAGCTCGGCAATATGCTTGCTCAGGCGGTCGCCCTCGGTCGTGAGGAAAGACGAGGCGTCCTCGGCGAGCTGATTGCGGCTGGTGAGATTCTCGTTCAGGTAAAGCGTCGTGATCTCGTTGGCTACCTTCACCGCCAGATCGGGCGAGGCGTTGTCGTAGGAAACCGCGAATGCAATCGTCGCTTTGCGCGGCACGCCGGTGCGTGGATCGACCACGTCAGCGCTGATCATGCGGAAATTGATGTCGTCGCGCAGTCGCTCGATCACCTTTTCCCGCGATTCGCGTTTCTGCAAACTCGGATACAGCTCGTAGCGGCGGATGATGCCGAGCAGATTCTGCGTGGTCATGACGCGCTGACTGATGACCTGGACTCGTTCGTCCGCGTAGGAGGTGACGGTGGAGCGCACCAGGTCGGTGGGAATCTCCTGCTGCTCGATGAGAATGGTGCCGGTCGCGCGGTAGGTGGGCGGCAATGCCAGTGCCAGCACGCAGGTCGCGAGTGCACCCACTGCAAAGCTGACGCCGATGCCGCGCCCGCGGCGCTTCACGATGTCGATGATGTCGGCGAGCGAGGTGCCTTCCTCTTCTTCGGTCTTCATTGCAAGGGCCGCCATGCGAGGCTGAAACCAATCCTGCGCCCATCGGGAGCGTAGGCAGAGAGTGTGTGTTCCTGCCGCGCGTAGGCGCCCGTGCAGGCGAGCGTCCAGCTTTCGTCGAGCTTCCAGGTGAGCGCGACCGTTGCGGCCGCGTACCGGTAGTCGTCGCGTTCCAGGTTGAACGCAAAATCCTCGCGACGACTGATGCGCGCGCTGGCATCGACGGTCAGGAATTCCGTGAGTTCACGCGAGAAGGCCAAGCGCAAGTCGTCGGCGTTAACGAGAATGCCGCGCCCGCTGGGTTCGACCGCGCGCGACAGCGACAAATCGAGCCGCGACAACTCGTCGTGCCAGGAAATCGAGCCACGGAAACTCTGCTTGCTGTCGTCGTGGCCGCGGGCGCTGGTGATCGACTGGCCCGTGCTCATGTCGAGATCGAAGCGTTCGGAGAGCCGGAAACGGAATCCAACCTGTGCCCCGCGCGTATCGCTTTGCAGATGGGATTCCGGCGCATCGAGCCGCGCGGCATTGACGGAAAACGTGGCGTCGAGGCGCGGCGTGGCGGTGAACGCATAGGTGAACGACGCCGATGGATATCGATAGTCCAGCAGGCCGGTGCCCACGGTGCTTTGGTAATCGATGTCGGAGCCGCCTAACTGATACTGCAGCAGGTGGCGCAGGCCGAGGTACTGCGAAAACGTCACGCCCGCTTGCGTTGCGCGGCGACGCGTGTTGCCTTCCACGAACCCGGTCTCGCCTAGCTCGGTCACCAGCGTACTGTCGTCAGCAACGTCACCGGAGAACACGAGCTGGAATCGTTCGCCAGTGCGGCGATAGAGCGTGTTGATGCCCCAGTCGTCCGAATCGAGCGCGTCCTCACCCGAGTAGCGACTGACGGTCGCGCGCGGCGTGATCACGAGTGACGAAATTTCAGTCAGGCGTGCGATCGCGAGAACGCCGGTGAGCTCGGCGGATTCCGAGTCGCGAGCCAGCAATTGCAGCCGGCGGTTGGTGTCCGCGTCCGCGGCCACCGTCAGCTGCGGCGTGATTTTCCATTCCGCTGCCGCGGCCAGCGACGGCAGCGTGACCAGGCACGCCAGGGCGACGCCACGGCCTGACATCAGGGGACCACGACGGTGTCGCCGCTCTGCAGCAGCACGTTCTGCGCCAGTTCCTTGCCGCGTTCGACTTCCGCGTACTTGAACGTCAGCGAACGCACCACGCCGCCTTCGCGGCGCAGGATGCGGATGTCATTGACCTCGGCGAACGGCGTCGCGCCACCAGCCAGGGCCAATGCCTGCATGACATCGACGGGTTTGCTGAACATGAATTCGCCCGGCCTGCTGACCTTGCCGAGCACATAGATGCGATTGCCGCCGATCTGTTTGACCGACACGGTGACCACAGGATCGGGGATGTAACGCTTGAGCTTCGCCGCCAGCGCATCGGTGAGCTCCTGAGTGGTCTTGCCGTCGGCATTCACGTCGCCCGCCAGCGGGAATGACAACCCGCCGTCCGGCCTCACGAGAATGTCACCCTGCAGGTCGCGTTCTTTCCAGACCGAAATGGTCAGCAGATCGCCCGGCTGGACGCGATAGCTCTCGGTCGCGAACGCTGGCGCGGACGCGGACGCGAGGACAATGCCCGCACTAACAAGAAGGCCGATGAGCTTTGACACCTGAAAATTCCTGGCCGCACTACGAGTGTCATACTAGCCAGCGCTGATGACGGTTTTCTTGCGGCCACATGTGCGTATCAAGGCAAGACCCGACATCAGCAACCACGCGGCGGCCGGGAGCGGCACCGGCGAATAGCTCAGGTTGAGTGAATAGAGTCCGCTGCCGACATTCGGATTGGCGACTCCATACACCGTGGCGAAGTAGGTTCCGGCGGCATCCAGGCCCACCCTGACGGTACCGGGCGCCGCGAGTTGCGCCAGCAGCGACGTCGACGTGGCCGCCGAGAAACTCAGCGAGTCCATCGCTCCCGGCCACGCGAGATCGGCGAGCGTCACGGTGAGAATGCCGCCCTGCATCCCCACCGGCACGATGAACGGCAGAACGATCGAATCGATACCATTGATCATCTCGGTGCGCGAAATGGTGCCGCCCGAGCGCAGCGTCACCGTGTTCTGCACGGTGAGCAGGCTCTCGGGCGGACGCGTCGGGTCGAAATTTTCGGCGTGCGCCGCCGAGACCACGCACAGCGCCGCGACGAGAACCATCCACGGCGTCAGCCGTCGCATTCCTGCTTCAATCACGAGTCACCTCTCCATTGGCGCGTCGCACGTATTTTTCATACAGATAGCGACGCAATGAATCCACGGAATCATTCGCGCGGGTTTCCACCGCCACGCGCGGGCGATCGCCAGCCGAATACATCTCGGACAGCTTGATGGCCGCGAACGGCTGCTGGGTCGCGTGCATGGCGATCAGCGCCACGTCATCGCGGTCCACGCGCCGCGCCGCTTCCACGCCGTCGTTGATGATGTTGTCGAGCCTCGGCATATCGAGCTCGAAAAACCGCACCAGCTCGTCGCCCGATTCGGCGAACACCGGCAACACGCTGCGGCCCCGCGCTTCGGGATCGTGCAGCGGCTCCAGCCTTGCCAGCATGGTCTTCACCGCGAAGCGCACGACGTCGGAGTCGTGCACGCCGAGGCGCGCGGCCAGCTTCTTGATCTTGCGCACGTCCGCTACGCTCATGCGGATCGATACGGCCTGCTTACGACGTTCACTCACTCGGTTTGTGTGCCGGCTGAAATGCGCCGGTCCCTCCTTGCTGATACCGAAAGTAGTCAGAAAGTGTTGCAAACACACGGCAATCGTGTGACTGGCTTGCCTCAAGCCCGCTCGCTTAAGATGATGAGAAAGAGAGGAGCCGACGTAGCGGTTCAATCAAGAAAAAAAAGCCGTGCGCGAGCACGGCCCAAGTCTTCAGAGAAGCAACGGGGTGGGCGGCTCAGGGCCGCCAGCGGGAATTCAGGCTAACAAGGATGCGGGGCGGCGTCGGCGCGCGAGCCCGGCGATCGCCGAGAGCAGCAGCACGCCTGCGGCCGGCAGCGGAATCGGCTCGACGCCGCGCACCAGCACCACGAAATCCTGGAAATCATTGTCACCGTGTACCAAATCTTCGTAGGCGAGGATGGCATCGTGCGCGCCGAATTGTGTGCCGAGCGTGCCGCCGCGCTGGAACCACTGACCGTTGCCGCGGTAGGCATAGCTGTGGTCCGCGCCGCCGGCATTCAGCCCCGACTGCGAAAAAAACGAATTGCCTTCCGGCGTGCTCAGCACGAATCCGAACGCTTCGGAGAGAAACACCGTGCTGCTCGGAGCCGTCGGCGAGCCGACTATACTCATGGTCACACGCGTGCCACCGGCAATGCCTTCGAAACTGAGGCTGGCGGTGGAGCCGGGGCCGAGTCGGCCGGCGAAGACTTCGAGACGGTTCGCGGGATTCAGCGGATCGTACAGTCCGAAGCTGTTGAAGTCGGCGAAGCCCGCAAGCTCGAGCAGGATCGTCGCCGAAGACTGGCCGGTGGAACGCCACACGCCATCGTGACCTGCGCCATTGCCATCTTCCAGGCAGTCCGAAGTTGCCGTCGGTGCCGCGCTGGCGCCAAACAGGTCGTTGAAGGTCTGTTGCAGGGAGGGCTCACCGCTCGAACCGAAGGTGCAGGCCGCCTGCGTAGAGTGGGTAAGAACAACCATGCCGAGGCAGGCGATGAGGGCTTCGAGCGACCGGCTGCGTTTCATGGCGCCAAATTGCTCTCTGGGGGTGACGCGAAAGTGACAGATCGGTGAACCGTTTAGCGCGGCGGCGTTGACTGCAGCGCCGTGGCCGGCGGGCGCTGCTCCTCGGCTCTTGTTTGATAGCCGTCGATGAGATTCTCCAGCTCGACGCGTTTGAGCCTGGTGAAGGGCTCGAGCGCCGAGGCCGGCGTAAAGCTGCCGCGATGCTCGAGCTTGGTCAGGATCTCGCCATTCAACGTGTACAGCGACATATTGCGATCGACGCATTGCTTGAGCTGGATGTCACGCTGATCGAGCGACGCCTTCACGGTGGTTCGTTCGCCCTCGACAGTGCGCAGTTGTCCGGCCAGATCGCGGAACTTGGCGACGAGTTCGGTGAGACGTCCTTTCTCGCGCTCGAGATCCTGGGTCAGAGCAGCGGATTTCGCGCCGGCGCGCGCCACGGCCGCCTCGTTGCCCTGAAGACGGCGCTCGCCGGCGTCCTGCTTCTTGCGCAGCGCGTCGCGTTCCTTGTGTGCCGCGTCGAGCTCCGTCTTCAGGCGGGCGTTGTCGGCGAGTAGTTGGGTGCGCTCGGCGGCGAGCTGCTGCAGCTGCTGCATCGCCTGGGCATTGCCGCCGGAGCTGCGCGCCGACTGTGCCGCCGCGGGCCGCAGCATGATCAACGCCATCGCGGCCAGTGCCACCAGGAAAATCAGCCGTGCGTGCGATTGCATGGCGCCTCAGAACGTCGAGTTGAGGTCGAGCTGGAAAACGTCGATGCCGAGCGGCGGGCCATCGATCTCGTTGCCACTCAGGTAGCGCGCGCGCAGCAGCATGCGCGGCGTCAGCGAGTAATCGCCGCCGATGATGAATCCCTTCACGTCCGTGCCGCCCAGCCTGAAGTCGGAGTCGGTGAAGGCGTCGAGTACGGCGTCGCGTTCGAGATAGCGGTAGGCCAGCGACACGCGCCACGCCGACGCCTTGGCCATGTTGGTCGAACCGAAAGCCGATTCGAACTGGTAACCCCGGGTGCGCGGCTCGATGGCGAGCCCCAGGCGCTGATTGACCTCCGCTTCGTCGTAGCCGATGTTCTTGACGTAATTGCCACTGAATGCGAGGCGATACTCGGGCGACAACCGCCAGTCGAAGCTCGCGGTTACGTCCGCCAGCCGATATTGAGCGGCGAGCGCGAACAAGTTGGTGGTGCCATCGGCATCGTTGCGGATGTCGAACAGCGTGTTGCCACGTTGCAGGAATTTCGGCGCGCTGTAGTCGAGCAGGTTGCTGTCGAGCACGTTGCGCTGGCCGACCATGTTGCGATAGTCGTAGTACGCGCCCGCCACCTTGAGGCGCGACCCGGAATCGAGCTTGAACTCCATGCCGAGCTGGCCGCCCAGGAGCCACTTGTCCTCGTTGTTGATCTCGAATTCCTCGATGGGGAATCCGCCGAGCGTCAGGTATACGAAGCGGCTGAACAGCTCGTCGCGCTGCAGCGCCACACGGTAGTTGGCGGTGATGCCCTCGAAATTGAGATCGTTGTCGAACACGAGGTCGGTCGAACTCCAGGGGTTGGTCATGCGGCCACCAGTCAGCGTGAGCTGGCGGCGATTGCTGTGCGACACGCCCGTGTGCCGCAGATAGGCCTGGTCGACACCGATGGTGTAGCGCGCGCCGGTATTGCCCAGCGTCTGGTTGGTCGACACGGCATCGCGCAGATTGCTGCCAGTCGCGAGCTTGAAGCCGGCGCTCCAGCCGTAACCCAATTCGGTGTCGAAGCCAAAGCGCAACCGCGCGCGCAGCCGCTGCCGTTCCTCGGTGGTGTTGACCAGCGCCGCGGTGCCGGCGCGGCCAATGCCGCCCCGATCGTTGACGGTCAGGAAATCGACGTAGGCACCGGTGACATTGTCCTCGGCGAACGTATCGCCCTGCCCGCGCAGGCGGATGTCACCGGAGAAGCGCAGGCGGCGGATCCAGTCGGGCAGCGCCCCGGGAATCGCCCAGTCTTCGACCTTCGCCTGCTCGATGACCTCGGCGGTCACCTCGCGTTTGAGATCGGCACTCACCTGCGTGCGGATTTCCTGTTTGACGATCTCGGGGATGTAAGGCACGCGCACTGCGCCGGCTTCGGCTTGTTCGGTGGCGGCCAGGACGGCGGCGTCTGCCTCGGCCTTGGTCTGCGCATCCGCGACCATTTTCTCGGCCTGCTCGCGCGTGATCACGCCGCGCTCGACCAGCCCCTGCAGCAGGTTCACCACGGTGTTGCGCAATTCGCTGAGCCGCCGTTCCTCGGACGATTGGGCCGCGTGCGCGACGCTCGCGCACATGAGGAGAGCGGCGCAGGCCGCGAGTGACTTGTTAGGAATCATATGCGGGCGGTCAGGCGGATCGTGATGGGTTGTGGCATCTCAGCGGGCGCGGCGTACGGAATGCGTACCACGCGGGCAATGGCTCGTTCGATGGCGCGATCGACTTCGCGGTCGCCGGTGGAGCGCGCGAGCTCGGAGCGCGTGATGGAGCCATCGGCGCGCGTCCACACTTTTATGGGCACGTTGTAGGCGCGCGAACGCACCAGCTTTTCGTTGTTGAGTTCGGCGAGGATGGCGCTCTGCACCAGCCCGGCATACCAGGTGAGCTGACTCACGCCGCTGCCCACCAGATCACGGCCGCCGGGTCGCGCCGCGAGACCAAAGCCATCCGCGCCGGCGCTGCCTTCGGCGTCGAGACCGAGATCTCCGGGCGGCGGCTCGCTCGATGGCGTGGGCTCGGGCGGCTGCTCGGGCTCCGGAACATCCACCTCTTCGGGCGGCGGTGGCGGCTCCTCGGGGCGCGGCGGCGGCGGCGGCGCACGCAGCACCTGGATTTCCTGGACCACCATTTTCGCCGGTGGCGGCTTATCCGACAGGATGGCTCGCGCGGCACCGGCGACGATGCCGAGACCGATGACTCCTAACACGACGCCGGCGATCAGCTTGTGATGCGATTGCCGGTGGCTCGATGAGCGCGGTTCGTTCATGGGTTGCTCACTTCACGATGCGCTGGGTGACCAGACCGAGTTGCGTGATCTGCAGACGCCCGACCAGGTCGAGTACCTCGACCACGCGCTGGTACTGGATGGTGGAGTCGGCCTTGATGATCACCGGCAGGTCGGGAGTCGCCGCCTTGTACTGCCCTAACAATCGCTCCAGCTCCACCATGGTCACGGGAAACGTGTCGAGGTACACCGTTCCGTCGGCCGTGATGGAGATCGCGCGCGTCTTGTTCTGCGCGAGGCTGGGCTGGGCGCTGGCCTTGGGCAGGTTGACCTTGATGCCCTGCACCGTCGCCGTGGTCAGAATAATGAAGATGATGAGCAGCACGTAGGCGAGATCGAGCATGGGCGTCACATTGATCTGGTCATAGACCTCGCCTTCGGCTTGAGCTCCACCGCTCATCAGCTGTACTGCTCGGCGATGCGCGCCACGAACTCATCGGAGAACACGCGCATGTCGGCGACGATTTCCTTGATGCGCGAATTCAGCCAGTTGTAGCCGAACAGGCACGGGATCGCGACACCCAGGCCGAACACGGTGGCGACCAGCGCGGCGGCGGTGCCGGGCGCGATGGCGTTCACGTTCACGTCACCAGACACCGCAATGGCCGCGAACGTGATCATCACGCCCACCACGGTACCTAACAACCCCAGGAACGGCCCGCCGGCGATGGCGATGGTGAGCAGCACCATCTGGCTTTGCAGGCGCTGCGTCATGCGCGTCTGCGAGGCGTCCATGGTGGCACGGATGGATTCGATGGCGGTGGACGTCAGGACGCTGGCGCGCGCGGCGCCAGCGGATTTCCCTTCGAGACGACCGAGAACTTCGCGCATGCCGTGGTGATAGAGCCGGTACAGCGTGGAGATGCCGAATTCATCGTGCTCCTGCTCGCCCTTCCCGAATGCGGAATCTTCCTGGCTGTCCGCCTTCGCGCCGAATCGCCGCTCCACCGCCGCGGGATCGTCGCGCAGCTTGTGGAACTCGTCGAGAAAATGACCGTTACCTCTCGCGACCCGCCCCAGGTAGAGACTCTTGAAGATCATGATCCATGCCGACCAGAAGAACATGATCGTGAGAATGCTGATGATCACCCAGCCGTCGAAGGTCACCGAACGCAGCGTCGTCGCGAAGTAGCCCTCGCCGCCCCCACTCTCCTTCTGACTGTCGCCGCCATACACCAGCAGCGGCGCAACCATGCCCTGGCTGCGGGCCGCGGCCTGAAGCCATTCCGTCGGCCGCGCCACATTCGACACCTGGAGTTCGTCGAGATCGCCGGTGAGGAAGCTTCCGCCCTTGGCCGATGCTCCTACGGTCAAACTACCGCCGACTTCGCCGAGGGTGGTGGGCTGGCTGCCGGCCTCCACGCCATCGACGAGCAGTGTGAGTCGGCCGGCTCCCACGGTGAGCGCCACGTGATGCCAGTCGTTGAGCGACACGCCGTCGCCCGCCTGCAGCACGGTCGCCGTCTGGCCATTGCCGCTGGTCTCGGCGAATACCTTGGCGCCATCCACGCCTAGCACGATGGCGCCGTTGGCGTCTTCGAGCGCCGCGACTGTGGCGCGCGTCTGTGGCGCGGCGATGCGCAACCACGTGGAAATCGTGTAGCCCTGCGTGGGCAGGTGCTGCAATGCGCCGGTGGCGGGGATGGTGATCAGCGTGCTGCCGGAGAACTGCGCGCCCGACCCGATGAGCGCCGCGGATGTCACGCCCGCCTGAAAGGCCAGCGGGTCCGCCTTGTACGCGGTCGAATCCTGCGGCGCGCCGGCGGCCCCGCCGAAGTGATAGACCAGCGCCTGGTTCGGGTCATAGGTGGCGGAAGCATCGCCAGCCGCCGCGGCATCCTTGTTGCCGTAATACAGATAGATCTTGTCGCCGGCCGTTCCGCCCGTGAGCCGCGGCACCTGCACCCAGAGGAATGCCATCTGCGCCTGCGGGTCGTAGCGCTCGATGTGAAATTTGAGCGCGGTCTTGTCGTCACCGGCGATGAAGCGCAGATCGCCGCCGTCGGGCTTCGTATCGTTAAAGAACTCGAAGTTGGCCAGCGACAGGCGCACCAGCACTGGCACATTGGCAGGCGTGCCGGTGACGTTTGCTCCCGCAGGCGAAAGATCGAAGGTCAGCTCCTTGCGGAACTTCCAGTCGTCGTTCCACCAGGCCTGGGCGAGGCTGGGGGTAAGCACGGCGAGCGCCGCGCACAATGCAAATAGGCCGCGACGCATCGACGGCATGGGTTTTGATCCTCAGAAGTTGCGTGGATTATTGGTGCCGCGCATGACGGAATTGTTGCGACGACCTGTTTGGATTACTGGTGATTGCGTTTCAGGCACTCGGTGTCATCGGGCTTGCACACTTCGGTACCGAAACCTTCAAGGAATACATCGAGGAAGCCAAAGGCCGAATCGGCGAGCGGTGCCGCGCTCTGGTTTGCGCCGACGCCCGATGTGGCATCGCCCGCGGCCGAACTTGCGCTACTGGCGACCGCCGACGCACCGGCGAGCGCCGCGCCAAGATTGCTGGTCTCGGCGGGCACTCCCGTCGACGATCCACCGACCTGGATGTTGTCGAGCCCGACCACGTGCTGGGCGGCGATGTTGAGATTGCCGGCCGAGCCGATCCCCGCGTCTCCGGCATCGACGACGCCTGCGGGCGCAATCAGGTCGACATCACCCGGTTCGATGTCGTCGGCGGTGAGAATGGCGCGAATGCCACTGCCCGCCACCGCGCCGGCGAAGTCCAGCGTCACCTTGCCGTCGGCGTCCACGATGACGGTGGGCGGTGGCGCGGAGATGGCTGACTTGGCGCCGCGGCCCGCATCGATGTCACCGACCGTGGACCAGATGGCGATGTCGCCACCGCGCAGCGTGAACACGCGCGATTGATTCACCAGCACGTCGCTGTGCGTGAATATGCGAACCGATCCGGCGCGCTGCGCCACGATGCCGAGTTCCGCGGGGTTGCGCGCCGCCAGTCCCGTGGGTGGATTGGCGAGGCCCACGTTGAGCAGGCCGCCGGGCGCCAGCAATGAAATGTCGGCGTCGGCCAGCGTATAGATGCGGCTGAAGGCCAGGCGCAGGTCGCCCTGATACCGTGGTGTCGTCAACGGCTCGCGGCTGCCCGGGAACAAGGCGTCGATAGCGGCATAGCCACGTTCGAAGCCCGCACCGGGAATGTTGTTGGCGTCTCGTCCCGAGGCTACGAGTTCCGTGAAGAATATCGGCAGCAGGAAGGCGCGCTGCAGGTCCGCGCTGAGCGTCGTGAACGACGCCACGCTCGCGTCATAGCTGTCGCCGGAACTCCCACCGAGGGCGGCGACGAAAGTCTGCAACGCCGTGCGGTAGTTGGCCGCGGGGGCAACGACGCGAGTGAGGAATTGCAGCGGGTCCAGCACCTCCCCGAGACCGGCGATGATCGTGATGTCGGCGCCACGATCAGTCGGCAATGCGGGGTTGGCAATTCGCCCCACAGCGGCAATGCCTTCGGAAAATCCCAGATCGACATCCCGCGCGGCGATCACATCGAAGCGGCCGGGGCCGCCGATTTCGATCTTCTTGTTGCCGGCGTCGGCATCGTAGATGACGTCGCGTCCAGCCGAGATGATGGTGACATCCGTGGCGCGCACATTTTGCGTCGCGAGCGTGGTGTTGCGCAGGTCGCGCCCAGCGTTCATGCGCGTGAACTTCGGCAGCAGGAAATAGACGCCAGAAATGTCGCGGCCAGCGTCGATGAGTGCCGGCGCGTTGTCCGCGACGTGTCGCCCGCTCACGTCGTTACGCGCGATGACTTCGAGAAAATCCTGCTGCCTGGATTGCGCCAGAATGGAAGGAATGGAACTGCGCGGCGCGTCGGACATGACGAACTGTCCGCTCGACGGCGAATGAATGTCGCCGCTGGCAAATACCTCGAGCTGGCCGAGATCGGATGGCGCCAGCGTCAGAGCGTCGGCCAGGCGAATGTCGCCGTCGGTCGCCTCGAAAGTGGCGCTCGGCGGCAACAGGGCGAGCAGCACGTGGTCGTTGTCACCGCGCGCCTGCTCGCCGATGAATGCACCGAGTCGCTCGAGAGTGCTGTCGATGTCGATCGCGCCGGTCGCGCTGCGCGTACGCAGCCGCGAGTCGTCGGCGTAGCTGAGGAAGTAGGTAGTCAGCGCCGGCGCTGCCTGCGCTTGCCGCAGCAGGGTGGGATTGAAGACCGACTCGAGCGCGATACCGCGTCGCGCACTCAGGTCGAGACTGCCTTCCTGCAGCGAGAACATCGAACCGAGCAATGATTCCTGGCCTGCATCCCGTGAGCGCCCGAGCTCGCCACCGGCGTGCAACGCGTTGATGCCGCGCGTCGCGTGGACGTACGCGCTGGTGATGTCGTGTTCGGCATCGAAGGAAAGCACGCCGCCGCCGAAGCGATTGACAGCACCGTTGGTGATGGAGGCGCTATCGGCCGCCGCCGCCGACAAATCACGGATGTCGTGTCCCGCCCGGACCACCAGATCTCCGCCGCCAAACGTGCCGGCGTTCCAGCCGAAACGGCGGAAATCCGTGCCCCACCCCGGCGGGCTCGCCGGTGTACCGAATACGCGTCCCTGGCGGATCTCCCAGGCGCCGACCGCCTGGGTCACTTCCGCGCCTTGCACGTCGTTGCCAGCCAGCAGTTCGAGCATTCCACCGTGTGTCGGCAATGGAAAGCTCACGGCGCTCGGCAGCACGTGCGTGGGTTCGCCCGGCATACCGCCGGTATAAACCGACGCACCGGTGTCGAAGATCAGGTCATTGGCCGCGCGCAGCGTGAGATTGCCGGTGCCGGTGCGCACGCGCGCATTGGCATTCACGCGCAGATCCGCGCCGGCGTCGAACAGCAAGGAAGAAGAATTTTCGTTCAGCAGGTCGAGCCGCTGACCCGCCTCACTGAGAACGGTCTGGAAACCGTCGCTGATCGTGCCCGCGATGTCGATCGAGCCCGTGGCATGAAACGCAATCGCCGCCGCCTCACCGTTGAAGCGCCACCCGGCAAGGTCGAGTTGCCGGCCGGTGAAGCGCGCGCCCGACACGCCGGTGTTGATGTTCAGGTCACCGTCGGTGAAGAGGTCGATGCCCGGACGGATCGCGATGGGTGTCGCAAAGTTGCCGAAGCGCGTCTGCAGGGCGGGTGCCGCTGTCATCATGAATGTCGCCACGTCATCGCGGACGCGATTGAAATCCGCCGCCACCGGAGTCGCCGCGAGGTCGTAGCTCAACACCGGTTGCAGGGCGATGAAATCGACGCCGCTCACCGTCGAATCCAGCGCATTCACCCGCAGGCCATCGGTGGTCGCGGCGGCACGCACCGTGACTCGCCCAGGCTCGAGCGCACCACCCAATGCAATCTGACTGCCAGCGCGCAGGTCGACATCGCCTCCGGTGCTCGCCAGCGTCAAACTACCACCACGACCGAGGGCGCCTGCGCCCAGTGCCCTCAGGCGCGCGGTGCCGGCAAGCGTCAGATTGCCACCGGCCGATAACTCAATCCGCCCGCGCTGGTTATCAGAAGTTGCGTCGATCAGGCCGGCGATGGCAATGGCACCCGCGTCGGTCGCGAGGCTGACGTCGCGAGCCACAATGCCGTCGCCCGCCTCGAGCGTGAGGTCCCCCTGCGCCACGCGCACCGCGCGTCGCTCGCGGAAGCCGCCGCTTTCGAGCTGGCGGTTGAGCGCGCCGAAATCGCCGATCGAGCCCATGTCGCCACTGAAACTGCCACCGCGCGCACCCGCGCCAGACCGGGCGACCAGGGTGGCGCCGAAATTCGCAGCACCAGCGCTCACGACATTCAGACTCCCGGCGTCCGCGTTGCCTGCGCCCGAGGCGCGCAGGATCGCGCCGGCATTCGCATCCAGCGTTCCACGCGACGCGAGCCGCAGCGCGCCGCCTGCGGATCCCACCGATCGACCACCCGCGCTCACCAGCACGCCCGACACATCTAACAAGCTTTCGCGCTCGAGCGTGAGTCCGTCGGTGGCGGCGAGCTCCACGCGGCCGGAGCTCACGCGAATGCTGCCGCCGTGTTCGATGCTTGCCGCATCGAGCGCGAGACGACCGCCGAGTTCTGATGACAGACGCCCGGTATCCGTCAGCGCCTGTCCGGCGTTCGCGGTGCGCAGAACACCGCCAGCCGAGAGCGTGACGTCCGCATCACTTCCGGTGCCGAGATTCGCGGCGCTCAGGGTCAGGTCGCCCGCGGTTGCAAGATGCACGGCGCCTTGGCCGACAATTTCGTTGGCGGAGGCGATGGCGAGGAGATCGAACGAGTCCACGCGCACGTCGCCGGGGCCCAGCACCACGTCACGCGCCGCGAGCGTGAGGCTGCCACCGAGCTGCGGCCCCGATGGCGAGGCACGCGCGGCACCGCTGTTGAGCAGCGTGAGACGATCCGCGTCCAGGCGCGCGTCGATGCCACCCGCAGCAATGATCGACGGTGTGTCGATGATGATCTCGCGCAGTGACTCGACGTTGAGATTCTCGGCAAAGCTCAGTTCGTTGGCGGCCGTCAGACGCAGACGGCCGGCACCCGCCAGGTTGTTGCGCAAACTGGAATCGATGATGAAGCCGCCGCTCGACTCGCCGCCGAAGTGGACGTCGCGTGATCCCAGCGCCCATGCCGCGCCCGCTCCGCTGATGATCCCGGCGGCGCGAATCGCCTCGGGGCCGTCGATCAACAGTGAGCCGCGCGAACTGATGCTCGATCCCGCAGCCGCGGTGACGCGGCCACCGGTCGACGCACCGCTTTCGCGCTGCACGTACAACGCGCGCGTCGCCGAGACACCGAGCACCGCGGCACCCGCGTCGTCGTCCTCGAACGCAAGTGGCGCTTGGTCGGCAAACGCCAGCGACGCCAGCGCATCAGCCGAGCTCAGACTGCTGCCGGCGTCGAGACGCAACTCATCGTTTGCCACCGCAATGATCTCCGTGCCGGAAAGGTTCGCACCGGAAGAGAACACCACGCTGTCGCTGGAGACGTCCACGGTGCGGCCATCGGCAGATCGCCGGCCTCCTAACAAGAGACTGCCCGCGTTCCAGCTCTGCAGTACGGCGGCATTCACGGTGACACCATCAACCGGCGCGGCGCCGGCGCCCTGGATCACGAGATTGGGCGCCGCAATGTCTATCGACGCGCCACCGCCCTGCGCGTTGGCAGCGGTCAGCACTCTCCCGGCAAGATCGAAGGAATGAGTGGCCGTCAGCGACACGCGCGCCGCGTCATCGGGCGCGACCGGCCGGCTCGCCGCGTCGAACGTCGAAGCACGCGCGTCCTGGTAGGTCGCCAGCTGCCGGCCGTACGATCCAGGCCGCAGGAGATATCCCGTCATGCGCGGATCGCGAATTCCCGTACCGGCGAAGGTTCGATATCCCGCCACCACTGGCGAGCCGTCCGCGAGCCGCGTCGGCACACCGGGCGCGGCGTCGGTGGTCCCGGGCAGGGCCGATACCAGCACTGCACCCGGCAACAACGCGTATCGCGCCGGCAGCAGTGGATAGACGCCGGCGGCAAGACCATCGCCGCCGGCGAGATAGATGCTGTCGCCGGGCTTGAGGTCGCTGCCGAGGTATTCCTGTGGGTCGAATGGCGCGAATCCATCGCGCGTCGCCGGCAGGATGGCGTACAGGCCCGGTGTCGCTCCCGCCGCGAGCGCATCGCGCGATCCGCCGGTACCCGGCAACCATTCATAGGCGTACAGATCGCCGCCGCCGTTGATGTCGACGGTGGCGGCTGCGTCGATGTCGAGATCGCGGGCCGCGAGATTGACACTGCGTGCGTCGAGGTCGGGCGCATCGATCAGCGTACCGCCCATGTCGTAGACCCAACGCGCGCCGAGCTGGGTGCGGCCGAACGGCAGCAGGCTTCCTGCTGCGCTCACCGAGGTGGTGCTGCCCGCGGCAAGCGTCAGGTCGTCGGTGGCATTGAGCGAAATCTGGCCGAATGGCGCAACGAGACGGGTGCGCTGATCGATGGAACGCGCATTCACGGTTAGCGAACCACCGACCGCCAATGGCACTCGGTCGACGTTTGAACCGAGTCCGTCGAAGGTGACACGATCGTTGGCACCGCCCGCGGCGAAAATCGAGAACGCGGTTCCGGTGGTCGGATAGATCAACGGCGACCGAAGATTGAGATCGCCGGCGATGCGCAGCTCGCCCGTGCTGGTGCCGGCATTCACGAAGCCGCGCATGCGCAGCTCACCGCGGGCTTCGAAGGTGGCGCTGGCAACGCCGGTGATCGCGCTGCGCCCCGTGAGCTCGATGAGGTCGCCAGTCACGTTCAACCGCGCAAGTCCGGGCAGCGAGGTGGTCGGCGCGATGGCGCTGGTGTCAATCACCGTGCCGAACGACACATACGGTGCGGCGAAATTCACGGAATCTCCCGAGACGCCAATGAGCGGTGCCGCGATCTGCAGGCTGCGGGCGAGGTTCAGGTCTGCGCCGGCATAAAACTCAATGCGATTGGCGGCCTCGAGATCGAGTGCATCTACACCAGCGGCCCGCAGCAGCCCGACATCGACAACGCCGATTCCGTCCTGACCGGCAGTGATTGCTGCCGGATCGGCCGCCACCAGCAACGTGCGCGGCGCGGTTGAATAGTTATCGATGAGGCCCGGTTCAAAGCCCCGTTGGCGCGTGAGCTGGAATGTGGCGGTACCACCGGCCGTCGGCGTGTCGCCGACGCCGGATTGCGCGTGCAGCGTCGCCGCGAACGTCAGGGACTCGGGCGCGCGCAGCGTGATCGAACCGGCGGCGCTCGCGATCAGACGCCTTTGAAAGCCGCTCGCGGTGCCGGCTCCGGGAATGTCGATGGCGCTCGACGCACCGCGCACATCGACGTCGGCACCACGCGCAACCTCAACGAACCCGCGGCCCGCCAGAAGATTGAGCGATCCGCCGGCCAGCACCTCTCCCTGAAGAAGACCAGCGTCGCTCGGCCGCAATAGCGTGATGCCCGCGAGATCGAAGCGCGCGCTGTCGGTGACCGCAATTCCCACGCCTTCGCGGAAGCCGATGTCCACGGCATCGGGTGGCTTGGTGGTGCTGGCCGTGACCACGCCGCCCGGCGCGCTGACACGCCCGGCAATGGTCATGCCGCCCACCGAGCTCAATGACACGCTGCCGCGCGGTTCCACGCGAATCGCGGCATCGCGTTCGATGGAGAGGCGGCCCACATTCGCGGCCACACCGAAGTCCCGCGCGTCGACCCGCAACGCGACGCTGGTCGCAGAACGCAGGTAGTCGGGTGCCAACTGCGCATGCGCGAAGCTATCTACCGTTCCGCCGCTCTGACGCGCGGCAATCCCATCGTCGAGTATCAGCGTGCGGGCGCGCGCGTCGACTCGCGCGCCGTCGCGCACCACGAAGGTCTCGGCAGACTCGCCGTCACGCGGACCGGTGGCGGTCAGGTCAAAATTCGCGAATCCGGACTCCGTGAACAACACGTCGCCCAAGGAAAAGAACCCGAGATCGCTGGCCGCAATATCGAGTCGTTGCCGAACGCTCCAGTTCTCGCCCGAGGCAATTTCGATGCGCGGCGCTTCGAGCGCGAACGTTCCGCCGCGAGCATTGTTCACACCGAACGCCGACATTTCCACGTGGTCGCCCACTTCGATGGCGCCATCACCCGCAGCGGCACGCAAACCAATGCTTCCGCCCCGCCCTCCCGTGGAAACTCCGGCCGCGGAAAGCGAAGCGCCGCCAGTGGCCAGCAACCGCACGTCGTCGCCCAGCACCAGCTCACTGCCGAGCGCGCGCGCCGCGAGATCGATTTCTCCGCCATCGCGGTAGATGGGTGACAACAGCGATAGCTCGTTGCTCCACAGGCCCCGAACGTCGAGGGTGGCCGCGGTGCCCACGCTCACGCCGGCGCGCGGCAATACGGAGTTGTCCACGCCGACGGTTTCGACCGATGCGAAGCGTAGACTGCCTCCCGGTGAACTCACGCCACCATTCGCCTCGACGCGGCGGGCGGTGATGCGCAGCGACGAACCCGGCGCCATGACGAGCATCATGGATTCGGGAAGGTTCACTACGCCGTTGCTGTAGAGCTCGGCGCGCGTAAAGCCGCCGAGCGTCGCGAAATCGGTCGAGAGTTCGAGCGGCCGTTGCGGCAGCGTCGCGTCGTCGCCCACCGTCGTCGGCGCGGGCCGCGACACGAGGTTGATCGAGGGGGCGAAATAGTCCGGCGGCGCACTGGCAGCGACCAGAGGCGCACCGACGATCAACCAGCCGCCCTGCGGAGTGCGCGCAGCGTCACGCTGGTTGGCGCCAATCGTCACGCCGCCGAGAAAACTTCCGTCGAGAGCCAGCGCGCGCGCCGCGAATTGCAGCGTTCCGGCGGAGCGCCCTTCGGTGTAGCCGGGTTCGTAGCGGCCAATGAGCGGACCTTGCACCTGCTGGGTGACGCCCCAGCGGTCGAAGTGCCGCTGGCTGGTCGGGTTGATCAGCCCGACGTAGTTTCCCGAGGCGCTGGCTTGGCCGATGTCGACTGCGCGTCCGTCTGCGGTCAGGAGCTGGGTAGTTTGAACCGCGCCGCCCGCGTAGGTCAGCGTGCCACCGGACACGTCGAAGACAGCGCCATGAGCCACCGAAATGTCACCCGCGGATTTCACCGAGATCGTGCCACCGGCCGAGGTGCGCTCATCGACCGCGCGGCCGATGCCGGCAATGGCGCCGGTGACATCCGCCAACGGTGTACCCACGCGCACGTCGACGAATACTTCCTTGCCACGCAGCGGGCCATCGCGCTGCAGCGGTGAATCGCGCAGCTCGTTGCCGCGCAATTCCACGCGCACCACATTGCGCGACACCTGCGCGGTGGCATCGCTGCCGGACGCATCCAGAACCGCGCCGGACTCGATACGCACCCGCGCTTCAGGATCGACATCAAATGGCGTTTCGTTCAGTTCTTCGAGTCTGGTGTTCTGCGCGCGTACGCGGATTTCACCGCCCGGCGCGCGCACCTGTGCCCCGCCCCTTATGAAAATCTGACGCCCCGTGAGCTCGACGGTCGACGGCATCTGCGCCTGCTCGTCGATGGCAGTCGCGGAATCGCCAAGCTCCGGAGTGACCGTCGTCTGGCTGCTCGCACCGAGCTCGAGCTGTCCGCCATTGGTGGCCACGAATGTCGGCTTCAGGTTGTCTCCGCCCTGGCGCACCGTGTCGCGCGCCAGCAGCCGGACGGAGCCGTTCGCGGAGACCGTGCTGGTGGCCGAGATGCGTCCCTGCTGATTGACCGCCAGACCCACCATGGTGACGTTGCCGCGCGCGGCGCTGATGCTGCCGGTCATGCGGTTGAAGGCCTCGCCACCCGCGTCGACTTCCACCAGTAGTCCACGCAGCGACGGATCGGTGCTCGCCTGTAGATAGACCTTCTCACCCGCGGCCAGAATGACCTGGCCGTCGGGCGTGTCGATCTCACCAGCGTTGTCCACGGTGCGCGAGGCCATGATCACGCGCCCGCCCTTGCCGATGGTCGAGATACGCGCGCCCGCGGCGATCGTGATGTTCACGTGCAGGGGCTGGCCATCGTCGCCACGCACCGGATTGCCCTGCGGATCGAGCACGGCCACCGCCTCGAGGGCCGGCAACTTCTGGCGCAGCAGCTCGGGTGCCAGCAGACCGTTCTCGACGGCGCTCTCGGCCATGTCGAGCGAGGAGACCAGTAGCCCCGAGGTGCGCACGCGCGCCGTCGGACCGAACATGAAACCGTTCTGATTGATGAGGAAGATCTGCCCGTTGGCTTCGATCGCGCCCATGATGCGGCTCGGGTTGCCGTCGAAAATGCGATTGAGCGCGATCGACGAGGAATTGGGTTGCTCGAAGATCACCTTGCCATCGACGCCGACGTTGAAACTGGCCCAGTTGAGAATGGCGCGATCAGTCTGCTGCTGCACGCGCAGCAAGTTGTTGGTGACCGTCGCGGTAGCGCGGCCAGAGCTCACGAAGCCCGGAATGTTGGCACCGCACACGCCCGCCACGCAGGGCACGGGCAACTCGGCGGTTTGCGCGGAAGCGGCGCCGGACGCGCCGGTCAGAACCGCCGCCGCCGCGAGATTCAGGATTCTTCGCAAGTGGATCACCAGCTGGATCGCATCATGAAGAGGAATCGGGAATCCCCGGCGTCGGTGCGACCGCTCGGCACCAGAGGATAGGCCCAGGAGATCGATGCCGAGTAGGTGTCGAAGAATCCGAGATTCAACGCAAAGCCGACGCTCGCGAGGTCCACGCGCCGGTCTTCACCGGGCAGCGGCTCGATGACCGCGACTATGCCAGCGTCATAGAACAGGTAGGGCTCGACGAGCGACCGCTCACCCAGGAGACGGCGCGGCTGCAGGCCGAATTCAAACGAGCCGCCGATACCGACATCACCGAGCTCGCTCGCTTCGAGATAGCCGCGCACGGTCTGAGCACCACCAAGCGCGAACTGTTCGTTACTGATGATCGGTTCCACCGCGTATTGCCCGCTGACCCGCACGCGTGCCTGGAGCCACGAGCCGAATTCCCGGCGATGGGCAGCGGCGGCACGCAGATAGAAATAGTTTGGGCGACCCTGGTAACGCTTGTTGGCGAATTCTTCGGGATCGTTGAAGGGCCGCAGCCCGAAGTTGATGCTGGATGACAACGACCAATCGCCCTTCGGTACACGCCACGAGCTGTCATGCCCCAAGCTCAGGCCGACGTACTTGATCGGCGTCTTCAAGTTCAGCAGCGGATCACCGAGATCTATGAACTCATCGGAGTCCTTGAAGGCCGCGCCAAAAAACAACGAGTGCGCGGAGTTGGCCTGGTTGACGAGCGGAAAAATGAGCTGCGCGTTGATCACGGTGCCAGCACCCAGCACCCCGATGGTTCCGATGCTCGCCACATCGCTGTCCGAGTCGATGTAGGTGAGCGCGAAACGGTTGCGCTCGCCGCGTCCCCAGCGAGTGACGTAGCTCGCCGCCAGTACGCGAGTTTCCTTCGCTTCTTCCGGCGCCGTCTGGTAAGTCAGACTCACGCTGTCGAAACGATCGAAGAGATTGTCGTACCCCAGAGTCGTCGAGACGCGCCACCGTGTCGTGTCGGCGGTGTATTGATCATTGACCTCGACAACGGCGCGCAGCGGCAGCTTGTCCTCCACTCTGAGCGTGAGGTCGACCGTGCCAGGGCTGCCACCCGCCGCCAATACCGGCACGACGCTGCGATCCGCGGTTTCCGTGTTGAGTACGGCCAGATCGCGTTGCAGCTCGGGAATGTTGGGTACCTCGCCGGCTTTCGCTCCCGGCAGCGCTGCGCGAATGCGCCGCGCCGAAAAATACTTTGCCCCTTCGACGCGCACTCGCGCGAGGCGGCCCTCGGTCACCACGAGACGTACCACGCCACCGTCGACGGTCTGCTCTGGAATATCGACATAAACGGTCGAATATCCCGCGAGGCGATAGGCGGTCTCCAGTGACTGGCGCGCGCCTTCCACATCCTCGATCGACTTGCCGGGACCGGCGTACGGGTACACCGCGGTTTCGATGGCAAGCGCGGGTAGCCGAGTGTTGCCGAGCACACGGATTTCCATCACATCGAGTTTCTCGGTGGCGGCACCCGCGAATCCGGCGAATGCGAGCAAACAGATGGCAGACCAGCGCTTCAAATTCTTGTTCTCCCGGACGCGGCGATGGGACCGGCCTTGCGACCGGTCCCACCGCTTTCTACTGCCTTGTTGTTACAGCTGCGTTGTAAGCAGCAATCCTTCGATCTCTTAGAGCTGACCCAGCGCCGTCTTGCAGCTGTTGCCGCCCTTCGTGCCAATGCCCACCGGCGTACCGGCAGCGGCCACCGGCAACACCGGCGCGTTACCCGAGACGCCCGGAACCGCGAAGGCCGAAGCGCTGGTCCCCGGAATACCGGCGACAGCTCGGGCACGCGCGATCAGGAAGTCGGCCAGCGAGTTCGCATTGCCGGCGAGGCCCGGACGCTTGCTGAAGCTCGTTTCATACCAGTAGGCGTAGGTGCCGCGGGCGGCGTTCACCTTGCTCGGCGCCACCCCATTGATCGACAAGTACTTGGTTCCCGCCGGAGCCGGAGTCTTGAAGATGTTCGGGCCAATGGCACCAGCCGTACCGCTGGTGCAGGTCTCGAGCGAGCTGGTGGTTCCATTCTCGACCACCGTGTTGCCGTTCGGGCCGGCCGGTTGCGTGACAAACCCTTCCGAGCTGACACCGCAATTCTGGTTGAGGAAGTGGATAGCCGCAGAGACCTGCGTGCCCGAGCCATTCTCGCGACGGCACACGGTGATCGGCAGCGCCGGCAGCGCATTGCCAGTCGCCTGATCCTGCACCTGGCTCCAGTCCGAGTAGCCGCCCTGGTAGATCGAGGCAACGTCCTGTGCGGAGATGCTGTTGATCGGCAACGCGGAGTTCACCAGCACGCCGAAGGTCTGCGCGAAACCGGTGGAACGAGCCAGCGATTCAAGCACGCCCGGAGCGGGCTCAGTGGTCAGCGCCAGACCCACCCAGTTTTCACCGCGGTACATGCCCGGCTCTTCATCGGAAAAGCCGAGATCGGTGGTCGCGGCAATCAGGTGGCCCGATCCCCCGTCGGTCGCCAGCGAGTAGCCCGTGGCGGCGCAGTCACCGAAACCCGGCGAAGCCACCAGCGTGCAGGTCCCGTCGACCAGGAGGCGCTTGATCTGCTGGCCTTTCGCGATCGATCCCGGGCCCCAGCCCGAACCACCCTCGGATCGGTAGTACACCGTGGCGTTGGTATTGCGAATCGCCACCGGAACCGGCGCCGCGTTCAACAGCGTGCAGCTGTAGGCGCGGAAATCCTGGTTGGCAGTGGGCAGCGCGCGATACAGATTGACGGTGCCAGCCTGACAGTTGGCGGCGAACTCGGCCTGGAAGGTATCACGACCGGCGGACGAACCCGCGACCACGAGCTGGACGGGGGCGGCGGCCGTATCGGCCTGATTGAGGGCGAAGGCGCCCGAGGACATCATGAGCGCGGCGCTGACGGCCGCGGAAATCTTGAGATTCTTCATCTAACTACTCCAGAATTGAATGTGAGACTCAGGCAGCCGCGACGGCTGCGCTCTTGCGGCGACCGACGCCGGCGAGCGTCACGAGGCCGCTCATGAGCATCCAGGCCGCGGCAGGCAGCGGCACGGACGGAACGACGGCGGCGAGCGTGCCGTTGGCGTTCAGGATCACGTCGAGGCCCTGGTAGGTGCGAGCCAAGCCCGAGTTGCCGCCACCGGCAGTGGTGAGCACGTACAGGTTTGCCGCGGTGCCGAGCGCATTGACGGTGTCAGGACCGGCGCCGAACCAGTTGCCGGAAATCGAGCCCGGGACCGCGCCGACCTGGCGCCACTGGCCATTGACGGCAGTTGAACCACCATCACCGGCTACATCGCCGGCGACGTTCTGATTCACGAGGTTCTGCACTGCCTGCAGCTGGGAGAACGAGACCAGGTTGTTGTTGGTGACCGTGTCCGGGTTGCTCTCGTCCCACACCACTTGCGTCGTGGTGAGATAGCGGCGCGCCGGATCGGCATTGTTCGAACCCGCGCTGTCACCGGCCATGATGGTCCAGCTGAAGCTGTCGCTGCCGTTGAGGAACGAGGTGAGATTGGCATCGGGGCCGACGGTGTTGATGGCGTAGCCGAGGTTCTGCACGATACCGAGCGAAGTGTCGCCGGTGTAGCCGGCGTTGATCTGCGCCTGTGTCAGGATGTCGTCGAGGCGGATCTGCAAGCCGCGCGCGTAGACGGCGCCGGTGGTGTCGTTGCGGACGAACAGCGTCAGCTCACCATTGCCGGAATCCGGCAGGAAAACGTCGGCGTGTGCGGACGAGGCGGCAATTGTGAGGCCGATGAGCCCCAGCTTTGCGAAAGTCTTCATTAAATATTCCTCTCTTTGGTTCCGATTGATCTGTCAGTGGTCGTCGACTTCACGTCGACGTTGCTTGCCTCTCTCGTCGCTCGCTCCACTTGCGTGAGTGAAACGTCTTGTTGTCGCCCGCCTCGGCGGGTCGGACGCCAAGGTAAGAGTCGCAAGTGACAGTTCATTGAAGGAATGTTGAAGCCCGTCGCAGTCGGAACCGCTGACGAACGTATGACACGCGCTCGTCAGCTGGCTTTGCGGAGTCCCGGAAAGCGCGCGGAGCGCGACGCGACGCGCGCAACGGCGTGCTCGGGCAAATATTTTCGCAGCACGCGCGGGTCGGTCTGACGCAGATCGACCATCAGCAGACAATCGATCGAATGGTTGAACGCCGGGTCGACGTTGAACGCCAGCATGCGGCCGCCGAGCTTCAGATACTGGCGCAGCAGCACCGGCACGCCCTTGTGATCAGGCTCGATGTCTTCGACCAGTGCCGCGAGCGCATCGAGGTGACCTAACATCGACACCTCGGCCGCCAACGTCTGCACCATGCGACCGCGTGTCACGGGATGCACGGGACGCACCAGGTGCGCCAGCAGCGGATCCAGACAGTGACTGCGCAGGAATTCCACCAGCAGCTGGCGCGAGAGCTCGCGGTAATCGTTGCTGATGCTCACCGGGCCGAGCAGGCGCAGATAACGCGGATGCTGCGCCAGGTATTCGCCGATACCCTTCCACAACAGCAGCAGCGGCGCGAAGGTGCGCTGCGCTTCGGGACGCACGAAAGACCTGCCCATCTCGAGCGCCGGCCCTAACAACTGGAAGAACGGGTCGCGGTAGTTGAAGAGGCTGGCGGTATACAGGCCGCGCCGCCCGGCGCGGCGGCGAATCTCGTCGATGCGGCCCACGCGATAGGCGCCGATCACTTCCTCGCGCTTGCGATTCCAGATGAACAGGTGCTCGTAGTAGCCGTCGAAGGCGTCGAGATCGCGCGCGTGGCCGGTGCCCTCGCCCACCGCGCGGAATGTGAGTTCACGCAGCCGGCCGATTTCGTCGAGCAAGTGCGGAATCGCCTCGGCCTCAGCGCAATACACCGCATGGTCGCCGGCTTCGAGCAGTCGATGGGACGGCGGAAGTCGTGCGATCTCCGCGGCAAGATCCGCGGGCGCCCCGCTCAGCGCGAGCGGATGCACGCGACGGCTTTCTACCGACCTCACCGGCGTTTCCACCACCGGCCGCCGTGCGAGCAGATACGTGGTCACGCGCAGATGCGCCGCCAGCGCCTCGTCACTGTCGAAGCCCCGCAACCGCTCGGACGGCAACGGCGCGCCGACGCGCACCGGCACCGAGCTTCCGCCGCGACGATTCAATTCACCCGGGAGCATCAGCGTGCGAAGGCGCGGATGCAGGAAGCCGGCGATCTGGAACGGCAATCCGTTCTCGCCGGTGAAATGCACCGGCACGACCTGCGCACGGGCCTTGCGGGCCAGCAGCGCCACCGCGCGACTCCAGGGCGGATCGGTGACACAGCGAGCGCGGACGTCGAAGTGGGAAACCTCACCCGCCGGAAACAGCATGAGCGCGCCATCGCTCTCCAGCCAGCGCAATGCATTGCGCATGGCCTGCGCATTACAAGTCGCGCGTTTTTTCCCGAGCACTTCGATGGGCAGCAGCATGGGCCGGAGCTCATGCAGCGCGCACAAGTCCTCGTTGGCGAAGATCTTCAGATCGGGCCGCAGCGCGCCTAACAACGCTATCGCGATGAGGCCGTCGAGGGCGCCGAACGGGTGATTGGCGATGAAGATGAGCCGCCCCGTACGCGGTACGGAATCGAGTTCGGCCGGGTCGTGCTGAATCTGGATCGCGAGCTTCTGCAGCGCGGTTGCCGCGAACTGCGCGGGTGTTGCGGTGAGCGGCATCGCGCGTCGCAGACGCACCAGCCCTTCTATTCCCGTCAGTCGAGCGAGCCACCTGGCCGCCCAGGTTGGCAAATGGGCCCCGAACCGCCATTCGGCCGCTGTAGCGGATACATCTATATATGTGTCGGCCGCGCCGGCGGGTTGCCCGTGCATTTGTCGACCTCAGAGCCCAATGCAGCTTCCGAGACTAAGTACCGACTATGACAGGGAAATTTCTCTTCGAAGTTGTGGCACTCGGCGTACGCCCGATGGCGCCAAATGATGCTCACAGAACCAGCGGTACGTATCGACCAACCCTGCGGACAGCTCAATCCTGGGTGCCCAGCCCAGCGCCTTGATGCGCGATACCTCGAGCAGCTTGCGCGGCGTGCCGTCCGGCTTGCTGGTGTCGAATCTGAGTTCGGCGGGCAGCGCGACGATCTCGCGCACGGCATGCGCCAGCTCGGCGATGGTGAGGTCCTCGCCCGATCCGATGTTGATGGGCTCGTCGGCGGAATAGCGTTCCATCACGGTCAGGATGGCCGCGGCGAAATCATCGGCATGCAGGAACTCGCGTCGCGGCACGCCACTGCCCCACACCTCGAACTCGCGAGCGCCGGTTTGCTTGGCATCGTGCATGCGGCGAATCAGGCCGGGGATCACGTGAGAGGTGCGCTCACTGAAGTTGTCGTTGGGCCCGTATAGATTGGTCGGCAGCACGCTCACCGCGTCGAACCCGTACTGGCGGCGATAGGCCTGGCACATCTTGATGCCGGCAAGTTTGGCGATCGCGTAGGCGTCATTGGTCGGCTCGAGTGCGCCGGTGAACAGATAGTCCTCGAGCATTGGCTGCGCCGCGAGCTTCGGGTAGATGCAACTCGACCCGAGGAACACCAGCTTCGAAACGCCGTATCGATACGCCGCGTCGATGACGCTGGCCTGGATCAGCAGGTTGTCACGGATGAACTCCGCCGGCGCTTCCGAGTTGGCGATGATGCCGCCGACTCGCGCCGCCGCCAGGATTACTACCTTGGGCCGCGACTGATCGAAGTAGCGATCGACGGCACGCGCCTGCGTGAGATCGAGACGCTGATGCGTCTCGCCAATCACGTTGGTATAGCCGGCGCGCTTCAGCGCACGGTAGATTGCTGAACCCGCGAGCCCGCGGTGTCCGGCGACGTAGATGATGTCGTGCCGCGAGAACGGCTTCTGCCGGTCGTTCATTCGCGCTGATTCGCCGTGCGGTAGCCGTTCGACTGCATGAGGGCATCGCGCTGCGCTAGCTGCATATCATGTTGAGCCATCTCGCGCACCAGCTCGGGAAAACTCACCGTGCGGCGCCAACCCAGTTCAGCCTCCGCGCGCGCCGGATCGCCCAACAAGGTTTCGACTTCGGCGGGACGGAAGTACCGCGGATCGACTCGCACGACGATGCGTCCGGTTTTCGCATCGATGCCGCGCTCCTCGACGCCCGCGCCGCTCCATTGGATTCGCATGCCGAGGTGCGCGCCCGCGAGCTCCACGAATTCGCGCACGCTGTGCTGCTCGCCGCTGGCGACCACGTAGTCGCGCGCCGCGGATTGCTGCAACATCAGCCACTGCGCCAGCACATAGTCCTTGGCGTGGCCCCAGTCGCGACGGGCATCGAGATTGCCGAGGAACACGCAAGGATCGAGTCCCACGTGAACGCGCGCCAGGCCACGGGTGATCTTGCGGGTCACGAACGTCTCACCGCGCATCGGCGATTCATGATTGAAGAGAATGCCGTTGCACGCGTACATGCCATATGACTCGCGGTAGTTCACCGTGATCCAGTGGGCGTAAAGCTTGGCGACGCCATACGGCGAGCGCGGGTAGAACGCAGTGGTCTCGCGCTGCGGCGTTTCCTGGACCTTGCCGAACATCTCCGAAGTCGAGGCCTGGTAAAACCGCGTCGTGGATCCCAGACCCAGAATTCGCACGGCTTCGAGCAGCCGCAGCGTGCCCATGGCGTCGGCGTTCGCGGTGTATTCCGGCGTCTCGAAGGACACGGCCACATGGCTCTGCGCGCCGAGGTTGTAGATTTCGTCGGGCAGCACCTGTTGCACGATGCGGATCAGATTGCTGGCATCCGTCAGATCGCCATAGTGCAGCTTGAAGCGCCCGTCGGACTGATGCGGATCTTCGTACAGGTGATCGACGCGATCCGTGTTGAACGATGAAGAGCGGCGCTTGATGCCGTGGACCTCGTAGCCCTTGTCCAGTAGCAGCTCCGCAAGATAGGCGCCATCCTGGCCGGTGACACCCGTGATCAGCGCCCGCTTGCGGACCGCACTCACGCCGGCACGTCATGCCCGAAGGCATTGGCACAGTTGGCGATCACGGCGCGACGTCCGTGCGAGGCGAATCGGATCCAGAAGCGCGTGGCGCCAGGAGCCGGGGCGCGCGGGACTTCTTTCGCGGCCAGTTCCGAGTACCGCAGCCGCGACCGGCAGTGCGCCGCGAATCGCAGCGCGTAGACAGGAATTGAATACACCGCTCACTCCGTCATGTGTTTGTTTGGATGCCGCGCAAGTTTGGGCGCCGAACACGACAGGGCGATGACGGCAAATGAAGACTTAAGCGGCGGCCTCGACCAGTTCTTCGGCCTTCGCGCGATCGCGAATCTCCGGCCACGACCAGATGGCGAGGCGGCCATTCATGTCTTCCACCAGCGCCGAGCAGCTCTCCACCCAGTCGCCATCGTTGCAATACATGACGCCGTCGATCTCGGTGATCTCGGCGCGATGGATGTGTCCGCAGACCACGCCGTCGACACCGCGCTTGCGGGCCTCGTGCGCCACCGCGCCTTCGAAGCTCGAGATGTACTGCACGGCGTTCTTCACTTTGTGTTTGAGGTAGTTCGCGAGCGACCAGTACGGGTAACCGAACAGGCGGCGCATTGAATTGAAGTAGCGATTGAGGCCCAGTGTAAAATCGTAGGCGGTCGAGCCGAGCTTCGCGAGCCAGGGGCTGCACTTGACCACCGCGTCGAACTCGTCGCCGTGCATCACGAGCAGCTTGCGGCCGTCGCTCATCTCGTGGACGAACTCGCGATGGATCTCGAGATTGCCGAACACCGTACCGCAGAACTCGCGCAGATCTTCGTCGTGATTGCCGGGAACGTAGATGACGCGCGTGCCCTTCTTCGCCTTGCTGAGAATGATGCGAAGGACGTTGTTGTGCTCCTGCGGCCAGAAGAAGGTCTTGCGCATGGCCCACAGGTCGATGATGTCGCCGACGAGGAACAGGTAATCGACTTCCACCGATTTCAGGAACTCGAGCAGCAGGTCCGCCCGACAGCCCTTCGACCCCAGGTGAACGTCGGATACGAAGACCGTCCGCAGCCGGGTCTTTTTTACGTCGGCGTTGCCCATGGGTGTCCCTGAAATGGCTAGGCTCGCGGCAGCTTGCCTGAGCCCCATTTCACCTTTATGACTCCGGGACTTACATAACTCTCTTAGTTAGAAAGCTGAGAAGCGGTAGCCAGAACCGCGCACCGTCTGGATGTATCGAGCACACCCGAGCTGCACGAGCGCCAGGCGCAGGCGGCGGATATGAACATCCACGGTACGTTCCTCAACCCGGACGTTCGACGGCCAGAGACGCTGCAACAGCTGAATGCGCGAAAACACCTTGTCGGGCGATCCGATGAAGAAGGCCAGCAAGCGTGTTTCGGTGTGCCCGAGCGCAACGACGCACTCGCCGCAATGGGCACGTTCGCTCGCCATGTCGAGCGACAGGGAGCCGAACCTGAGCAAGGCGTCCCGGCGCAGGGTGCGTTCCTGGATCAGGTGTTCGACGCGTTCCACCACGCGGCTCAACGCGATCGGCCGCTTCAGCGTGTCGTCGATGGTGTAGTTAGTCTGCGGGCGCGCGCTACCGCCACGCGTCAGAACCAGGATCGAGGCCTTGACGATGGCAGCGTTACCGTCCGTACCCCGGGCGCTGTGCACCACGATGTCGGCGGGGCAGCCGTCGTTGAGCTCGTCCGAGAGAACCAGCACGTCCGCAATTCCGGTGGTGAGCCAGAAGCGCGCCGCGGCCGCGTTCTCCGCGCCGTGTGCCTCCACACCGACGAACTTGAGGCACGTGACGAGCGCGTCGCGCGCCGCACGATCGCCATCGACGACGAGCACTTTCGAAACCTGCATCCGTGTCTTTCTCCCTGGAGCGAAGGATTAGACGCAGGCGACATTGCAGATTGATGGAGAGATGCAAAGATGGTGTGCGACAGATGTCTTACACCACGAGGTAGCGCGCGAAAGTTAGAGGTCGACCACCGACTTGAAGCCGCCGAACACCATGCGCTTGCCGTCGAACGGCATGGCCTTCGGATCCATCATGTGCGCCAGCCGCGGATCCTTCATCGCGCGGGCGTTCACGCGATCGCGATGCTTGCGCGATTTGTAGACGATCCACGAGAACCACACCTCTTCGCCCTTCTTGAGCTTCACGCCCTGCGGGAACGAAGTGTGTTTGCCCGGCTTCACATCCTCGGCCACGCACTCGTGATAACCGAGCGCGCCATGATCCATCCATACCTTGCCGGCCTGCGTGGACATCTTCTTGTACTTGTCCCGGTTTCGCCTCGGCACGGGAATCAGGAATCCGTCGACATAAGGCATGCTCGTCCCCTTTCAGGCGGCGTCGGATCGTTCGCCGAATTGTAACGCCGCGAGCCGCGCGTACAACGGGTTGGCGACCAGCAATTCCTCGTGCCGGCCGGTACCGACGATGCGGCCGCGATCGATGACGACGATGCGATCGGCATTGATGGCCGTGGCCAGACGGTGGGCGATCACCAGCGTGGTGCGGTTGCGCATCAACTTGTCGAGCGCATCCTGAATCAGCCGTTCGCTTTCGGAATCGAGCGAGCTGGTGGCCTCGTCGAGCAGCAGGATGGGGGGATTCTTGAGGATGGCGCGCGCGATGGCCAGGCGCTGCTTCTGCCCGCCGGAAAGCCGTGCGCCGCGCTCGCCGAGAAAGGTGTCGTAGCCGGACGGAAGCTTGACGATGAACTCGTCGGCAGCTGCCGCGCGCGCCGCCGCTTCGATCTCCGCATCGCTCGCGCCGGGGCGGCCATAACGGATGTTCTCGCGTGCCGTGGTGCCGAAAATCACGGTTTCCTGCGGCACGAGGCCAATGTTGGCGCGCACCGCGGCAGGATCGGCGAGCGCGATGTCGAGGCCGTCGATGAGGATGCGACCGGCACTGGGGTCGTAGAAGCGCAGCAACAGCTGGAACACCGTGCTCTTGCCGGCGCCCGACGGACCGACAAAGGCCACGGCTTCACCGGGCGCGATTTCGAGCTGGAAGTCGTCGAGCGCGCGCGTATCGGGGCGCGACGGATAGTTGAAGCTCAGGTGCTCGAAGCGGATCTGCCCGCGCGGCACCGCAAGCTCGATTGGATTGGCCGGTGTCACCAGCGACGGCCGCGAGTCGAGCAGCTCGACGGTACGCTCCATGGCGCCGGACGCGCGCTGCAATTCGCCCCACATCTCCGCGAGCGCGGCGACCGACGTACCCATGAAAATCGCGTAGCTCAGGAACTTGGCGAGGTCCCCGCCCGACATCGTGCCGTGCAATACCGAGCGGGCACCCAGCCACAACACCAGCGTGACCGCGGAGAACGTGGTCATGATGGCGAGCGCGACCAGCCAGGCGCGCACGCGCGTGCGCTGGATGGCGGTGGTGAAACTTTTCTCCACCATGTCGTCGTAGCGTTTGCCGTGCAGATCTTCGAGCGTGAACGCCTGCACCGTCTGAATGGCATTGAGCGTCTCGCCGGCCATCCCCGAGGTATCGGCGATGCGGTCCTGCGAATCGCGCGACAGCCGGCGCACGCGCCGCCCGAACACCAGCATGGGCAGCAACACCGTCGGGATCAGCGCGAAGATGATGAGCGCCAGTTTCAGGCTGGTCAGCAGCAGCAGTATCAGCGAGCCGATGAAACTGACCGTGGAGCGCAGCAGGATCGACAGGCCGACGCCGGACAGCGACTGGATCAAGGTGGTGTCGGTAGTTAGCCGCGAGAGCACCTCGCCGGTCTTGGTGACCTCGAAGAAGGCCGGATCCATGCGGATCACGCGCTGATAAACCGCGCTGCGCAGGTCGGCGACCACGCGCTCACCGATCCAGCTCACCAAATACAGGCGCAGGGATGCGAACACCGCGAATACCGCGGCAGCTCCCAGCAACCAGAGGAAATTCTCGTCGATGGCGGCGGCGTTGGCGGCACTGAAGCCGTTGTCGATGACGTTCTTGAGTGCCTGCGGCAGCGCCAGCATGGAGGCGGCGGCGAGCATGAGCGCGATCAGCGCCACCGTCATGCGCGTGCGATACGGCGCGAGAAACGGCAGCAGCGCGCGCAGCGGTCTTAGGGATCGGCCTTTGGGGCGTTCAGTGGAACTCGGTGTGCTCACGGAACTTGAGTTTGCCCAAGTTCAGTTCCCACCACATGCGGAAATCGCCCGCCAGGCTGTAGAACGGAAAACGAAACGTCGCCGGCTTGTTTCGCTCGAAGCGGAAGTGGCCGAGCCACGCAAAGGTGTAGCCGGAGCCGAGCACTCCGAACAGCCAGAGCGGCTCGCCGGTGACGATCAACGCGACCAGGAAAAGCACGGATGCCCAGGTGCCGATGTAGTGCAGCATCCTCGACACCGGGTGGCGGTGCTCGCTGAGATAGAACCGGTAGAACTCCGCGAAGGAGCGAAAACCCGAATCCTTGGGTGTGGCGGCGCGTGTTTCCATGTGTGGCCGCAATCATCCGGTACTCTGCAGCCCTTCGGCAATGCCCGCGATGCAGGCGAGCAGGGATTCGAACAATTCGCGGTCCTGGCGGCCACTTTCCCTCCATCGCCTTAGTAGATCGACCTGCAACAGATTGATTGGATCCACGTATGGATTGCGCAGTTCGATGGACCGCTGCAGGGTCGTGTCGCGATCGAGCAGCGCGGTGGTTTGCTTGATGGCGAGCACCTGCTCGGCCACCAGCGCGAATTCCTCACGTAGTTTGGCGCCGAAATGCCGGTGGCGCGCTTCAGCGAGCTCTTCGTACGCGGCGGCGATGTCGAGATCGGCGCGCGCCAGCGACGTTTCCAGATCGTCGATCAGCGCCGTAAAGTAGTTCCATTCCTTGTAGGCGCAACGCGCGGTCTCGAGCCCCAGCTCTTGCACGGCGGTGCGCAGCCCGACGCCCGCGCCGAACCACGCCGGCAGCAGATGGCGCGACTGTGTCCAGGCGAACACCCACGGCACCGCGCGCAGCGCCTCGAAACCTTCCTTGCCGGGCCGCACCGCGGGACGCGAGCCGATCTGCATGCGCGAGATCACGTCGATGGGCGTGACCGCCTGGAACCACGCGTAGAACTCGGCATCGCCGTGCACCAGGCGCCGGTAGGTCTGCCGGCTCACGGCCGCCAGCCGCGCCGCGAACTGCACTTGTTCGGCGCTGGCCGCGGCCCCGGTGGCCGCGCCGCCGACGGCCAACGCCAGCGCGTTGAACGCGCGCTCCAGCGTACGCATGGCGATGGGTTTCAGGCCGTAGCCCTGATTGATGACCTCGCCCTGCTCGGTCAGGCGCAACACGCCGTTGACCGTGCCCGCCGGGGCCGTGCGCACCAGCGAATCGATGCGCGAACCGCCACGGGCGATGCTGCCACCGCGCGCGTGAAAAATGACATGCCGCTCATTGGCCGCGGTCAGCGCCGTGGACAGGTCTGCCTGGGCGCGATAGGCGGCGAAGCGTGCCGCGCAGATGCCGCTTTCCTTGTTGGTGTCCGAGTACCCGATGAGCGCGCACTGCGTGCTGCCGCGCGCCTCCAGGTGGCGGCGGTACAGCGGGTCACCTAACAAGGTTTTCATGACGTCGCCGCAGTGCTCGAGCGCATCCACCGATTCGAACAACGGCGCGATGTCCACGGCCACCTCGCCGGTGCGCTTGTCGTAGGCTTCGGCCCATCGGGCCAATAGCAGCGGCGCGAGCACGTCGTCGGCACTCTGCGTGCCGCTGACCACGTAGTAGCCGATGGCGTCCGGGCCGTAACGATGCCGCGCTTGCAGGATGCTTTCGAATACGCCGAGCGTGCGGCGGCCGAGCGCATCGAGATCCATCTTCACGCCCGCGTCGCGTTCGATGGCCTGCACCAGCAGGTCGTGGCGCTCGGCGGGCGTGCGTACCATCCAGGAAGGGTCGTCGAGCCCCTGGGCGATCACGCGATGATGAATTTCCGCGTGCTGGCGCAGATCGAGGGTCGCCAGGTGAAAACCGAAAGTCTCCACGCGTCGGATCAGCCGCTGCACGTTGCCCCAGCCGGCGTGAAAACCCTTGTTCGCCTTGAGGCTGGCGGCGATCAGCTTGAGATCGCGCAGAAACTGCTGCGGGCCTTCGTAGCCGTTTGGCCGGTTTTCATAGGTGATGCGCAGGCGCTCGGCGACCTGCCCGAGGAATACGCGGTAGGGCATGCGATCGTGCCGCATCGGCGTGCTGCCGAGCGCGCCCGGGATCAGCGTGGCATACAGCTCGATGCGCTGGCTGAGCTCCGGAAGAATCGCGCTGCGGCTGGCGCTCTGCGACAGCAGCTGCGCCAGTACGCCGCATTCGCTGAAATAGGCATTGACGATCACCTGCTGCTGACGCGCCAGGGTTTCGCGGATGGTCTTGGCATGCACGTCTGGATTGCCGTCCAT
>JBDTSV010000163.1:0-6588 GCA_039930985.1 Pseudomonadota bacterium | reverse complement strand
GGCCGCAACGAGCCGGAGTTCACCTGGGAGAAGACCGATAAGGCCGCCGTGCTCGCCGCGGATGCCGGAGTGCGCAAGACCGCCTGAAAATGGGGACAGTCCCCATTTGCTGGAAATGGTGCCGCACCTGTTCAGAGGATCACGCGAAGTAGAAGACATCTTCATAGGGACGATCCCATTTCCCTGAAATGGGACCGTCCCCAAGTTCCAGCCCCGAGGAGCGCTGCAGCGTCGACGACGCGAGGCTCGGGGCCGGGACGATCGATTCCAACGGCGCTCTCTAACTGGACCTAGAGAGGTATTTATGAATGCTGTTGTGAAGCCCGGAACGGGCCCTGACTATGTAATCGCCGATATCAAGCTCGCCGATTGGGGCCGCAAAGAACTCAACATCGCCGAGGGCGAGATGCCCGGCCTCATGGCGATCCGCGAGGAATTCGCCAAGACCCAGCCATTGGCCGGCGCCCGCATCACGGGCTCGCTGCACATGACCATCCAGACCGCGGTGCTCATCGAGACGCTGCAGGCACTCGGCGCGAAAGTGCGCTGGGCTTCGTGCAACATCTTCTCGACGCAGGATCATGCCGCCGCCGCGATTGCCGTGAAGGGCACGCCGGTGTTCGCAGTGAAGGGTGAGTCGCTCAAGGACTACTGGGATTACACCCATCGCATCTTCGAGTGGCCGGGCGGCGAGTACTCGAACATGATCCTCGACGACGGCGGCGACGCCACGTTGCTGCTGCATCTCGGTGCCAAAGCCGAGAAAGACATCAGCCTGCTGGCCAACCCCGGCAGTGAGGAAGAGATCGAACTGTTCAACTCGATCAAGGCCACGCTGAAGCGCGACCCGAAGTGGTATTCGGTGCGCCTCAAGCAGATCAAGGGCGTCACGGAAGAGACCACCACCGGCGTGCATCGCCTGTACGACATGCACAAGCGTGGCGAACTCGCGTTCCCGGCCATCAACGTCAACGACTCGGTCACCAAGAGCAAGTTCGACAATCTCTATGGTTGCCGTGAGTCGCTCGTGGATGCCATCAAGCGCGCCACCGATGTCATGGTCGCGGGCAAGATCGCCGTGGTTGCCGGTTACGGCGACGTCGGCAAGGGCTCGGCGCAGGCGCTGCGCGCGTTGTCGGCCCAGGTCTGGGTGACGGAAGTGGATCCCATTTGCGCGCTGCAGGCGGCGATGGAAGGCTATCGCGTCGTGACGATGGACTATGCGGCCGACAAGGCTGACATCTTCGTGAGCGCCACCGGCAACTTCCACGTGATCACGCACGATCACATGAAGGCGATGAAGAACAACGCCATCGTCTGCAACATCGGGCACTTCGACAACGAAATCGATTGCGCCTCGCTGAAGCAGTACAAGTGGGACAACATCAAGCCGCAGGTCGACCACATCATCTTCCCGGACGGCAAGCGCATCATCTTGTTAGCCGAGGGCCGCCTGGTGAATCTGGGTTGCGGCACGGGCCATCCGAGCTACGTGATGAGCTCGAGCTTCGCCAACCAGACCATCGCGCAGATTGAGCTGTTCACGCAGACGGCGAAGTATCCGCTCGGTGTGTACACGCTGCCGAAGCATCTCGATGAGAAGGTGGCGCGTCTTCAGCTTAAGACACTGAACGTCATGCTCAGCGAGCTCACCGACACGCAGGCCAAGTACATTGGCGTTTCGAAGACCGGTCCGTTCAAGACCGACCACTATCGTTACTAAAGTAGAGAAAGTGTGACGGCAAAGATCCTCGACGGAAAAGCCGTCGCAGCAAAAGAGAGAGCGAAGTCGGCGGCGCGGGCCGCCGACTTCATTTCGAAGCACGGGCGCGCCCCCGGGCTCGCGGTGGTGAAGGTTGGCGAAGACCCGGCCTCCGCCGTCTATGTGCGCAACAAGCGCAAGGCCTGCGAGGAGTGCGCCATCGCCTCGTTCGCGCACGACCTGCCGGCCACGACCACGCGCGGCGAATTGCTCGCGCTCGTCAAGACTTTGAACGCCGACGATCGCGTCGACGGCATTCTGCTGCAGCTGCCTTTGCCGAAGGGCCTGGACAGCACGGAAATCATGGACACCATCGATCCTGCGAAGGATGTCGACGGCTTCCATCCGACCAACACTGGTTTGTTAGCCCAGAAGCGACCGGGCCTGCGGCCCTGTACACCCTGGGGCGTGATCAAGCTGGCCGAAGAATACAAACTCGATCTGGTCGGGCTTCGTGCCTGCGTGGTCGGTGCGTCGAATATCGTCGGACGCCCCATGGCGCTCGAACTGCTGCTGGCCCGGTCGACCGTGACCGTGTGCCACACGGGTACGCGCGATCTGCGTGGTGAAGTGGAGCGGGCCGAGCTCGTGGTAGCGGCCGTCGGCAAGGCGGCGTATATCCCCGGCGAATGGATTCGCGAGGGCGCGCTCGTATTCGACGTGGGCATCAACCGCGATGCCGACGGCAAGCTATGCGGGGACGTGGAATTCGCGGGCGCATCGCAACGCGCGGCGTGGATCACGCCGGTGCCCGGCGGTGTCGGTCCCATGACGATCGCCATGCTGCTGTCGAACACGGTGGACGCTGCGCTTGCCAGAAAGGGTGCCGCGGCCCGCAGTTAAAACTGCCTCGCGAGTTTTCGAGCGCACGCCCATAGCGCAAATCAATCGAGGTGCGCCGTGATGTGCTCACGGGGGCCAACGCCGCGTGCCACTATTGGACCCCATGATTTCAACTCTCGCGGCCAAGCTTGCCGCCCGACAGTTCGTCGTCACTGGCGAGCTCACTCCGCCCAAAGGCACCAATCTCTCCCGTGTGTTGGCGACCGCCGAGTTGCTGCGCGGCTGCGTGGACGCCATCAACGTCACGGAATCCCCGCGCGCGCGCATGACCATGGATCCGCGCGCCGTCGCCAAACTGCTGCAGGACCGTGGCATCGAGACCATCGTCCAGGTGACCAGTCGCGATCGCAATCGCATCGCCATCCAGTCAGACCTGTTAGGTGCCGCAGCGCTCGGCCTCCGCAATTTCGTGTTCATGGGGGGTGACTCCACCACCGGCGGTGATCATCCCGAGGCCAAACCGGTGTTTGACCTCACCGCGTCGGGCCTGCTGGCCGCCGCCGAGGCGCTGCGAAACGGACGCGACCACGCGGGCAATGCATTGAATGGCGCACCGGATTTATTCATCGGCGCCACCTGCAACCCGGGCGCGGAACGATTCGCGGCGGAAATCGAAAACACGCGTCGCAAGATCGATGCGGGCGCCAGGCTTTTGCAGACGCAGGCGGTCTATCACGGCGACCCGTTGAAGCGTTTCATCGATGCCGTGAAGCCCGACGGGGTGGCAATACTCGCCGGTGTGATTCCCCTCAAGTCCGAGAAGAGTGGGCGCTGGCTCAACGCCAATCTTCCTGGGGTCGTCGTACCGCCGGACATGCTCGCGGTCATGGACGAAGCGGTGCTCGAAGGGAAGGTGCCAGAACGCGGCATCGAGCTCGCGGCGCGTGTGGTGGCGGAGATGAAGGGCATCTGCCAGGGCGTGCACATCATGGCCATTGGCTGGGAGTCCGCCATCCCCGAAGTACTGCGCACTGCCGGCGTGCGACCAAACTAAGGCACCCTGCAAAGTTCCGCGCGAGTGCGCGCTGCTGAATCCATGCGCCGCGCCAAAGAGCTCAAGACTTAGAGAACGTCGTCCTCGCCGACGACACCACCTTCGTCTTCCCAGCGATTCACTTCCCAGACTTCTGCGCGGCTGAATTTCAGCCGCGCGCCGGCGCCACCGCCATTCTCGGCGATAAACACCACGCCAGCGGCTTCCAGCGTGGCGCGCAATCGGCGCCGCGTAGTCTCGTCAGCCGAGCGAAAGCGTTTTTCGAAATCGGCGATGGTTTGGACGTCGATCGCTGCCGACTGTGACAACTGTTGCTGCGACCACTCGATGAGCGCGCGTCCGGCGCGGCATTGGGAGGCGGTGAGGGCGGTCGGGGCCGGCACAGCTGTGTTCATGCGCGCGAGCGTACTCCGCGCGCGCGGCCGCGCCAACATCCTGGTCATTGGAGGGACACGGGATTAACGTACCGCCATGAAACCAAAAACAGCATTGATGTTCGTGGTGCTGGCGTGTACGAGTGGCGCGGCATCATCAGCGGATCCGCTTCCGACCGTCACCGCCAAGCCATTGGAGCGGCTGCCACTCACCGGTATTCCGGGCAAGGAAGGCCTGATGCTCGAAGTCACCGTTCCGGCTGGTGCCTCCTCGGCGCCACATCGGCACGATGCCGATGTGTTCGTCTACGTGCTCGAAGGTTCGGTCGTGATGCAGGTGGCTGGCGGGGAGCCGCAAACCTTGGGCGTTGGACAAACCTTCCACGAGAACCCAGCCGATGTTCACTTGCGCTCGGAGAATGCCAGCAAGACCGCACCCGCCAGGTTGCTGGTGTTCTTCGTGAAGAACGTGGATGTTCCCGCGTCGCGACCCGCGGGCCCGGGTGGCGACGCAAAGGCTCAGTGAGCCGTCGCCCAAGGTTGGACGCGGATTCGCCGCTGGAGGAAACATGCGCGCGCTCACCATTGCAACTCTCTATCTGCTGTCGGGCTCGCCGGCGTATGCACAAGCGCTGTATACGCTGCCAGACGGCGTGGAGACGCGCTGGGCCAGCCCGGAAAATCCCAGCGGCGAACGTGGTAAAGGGGCCGCGGCCAACGGCGGGCGCAAAGGCGCGGCGTTCTTTGCGCTCAAGGCAGGCGAGCAGCGCACGCTCGCTGAAGTCAAATCCGGCAGCGGCATGGTCCGGCGCATCTGGATGACACTCAACGATCGCAGTCCCGCCATGCTGCGAGGCCTGCGCATCGACATGTATTGGGATGGCGCAAAGACTGCGGCGGTGAGCGCGCCGGTCGGCGACTTCTTCGGCGTGGGGCTCGGCAGCATCGTCCCGTTTCAATCGGCGATTTTCTCGAGCCCGGAAGGGCGAAGCTTCAATGCCAGCATTCCCATGCCATTCCGCAACGGTATGCGTCTCGTCTTGACCAACGAATCCGGCAAGGATCAGCCGCAGGTCTACTACGACATCGATTACACGCTCGGCGACCAGCATGCGGCGGACGCACTGTATTTTCACGCCCACTTCCGGCGGGAGAATCCCACGACCCTGAAGCGCGACTACGAAATCCTGCCGCACCTGACCGGCAAAGGCCGCTATCTCGGCACCAATGTCGGCGTGATCGTCGATGGCCAGCGTTATGGCGCCAGCTGGTGGGGTGAGGGCGAAGTGAAGATCTATCTCGATGGTGACGACAAACTTCCGACGCTGTCAGGCACCGGTGCCGAAGACTACATCGGCACTGGCTATTCGCTCGGCGTGTACTCGCACTTGTATCAGGGCGCGACGATTGCCGATCACGATGCACAGCATTACGCGTTCTATCGCTATCACCTGAACGACCCGGTGTACTTCCGTCAGGAAGTTCGCGTCACCATCCAGCAGATCGGTTTCGTCTGGAGCAATGACGGTACGCCGGACAAGCCGCTGCTGCCGCCGGTATATCGCGCAGGTGAAGGTTTGCACGAGATGGATCTCAAGCACATGCCGCAGATCAATCTGTTCGAGCGTGCCGACGACTATTCGAGCTGCGCCTATTTCTATCTGGAGCGCCCGGAGAATGGATTGCCGCCGATTGTCCGCGCTGCCGAACGAATGAAAGGCCTCTAGCGACCGGCCTATTGTCCGACGCGGCGTAGACACCGGCTGACGCCGCACGTCGGCGGGGGCCGTGGATTCTGGCGGTCTTGTGTGGCCGCTTTGGTGCGGTGCTCGCGCGCACGATGACCTGCATGAAAGCCGCGGCCGCAATTCAAGATCACCCCCACTTCGAGGCGCAGTCGGCCATGACGTCGCCAGGCCGGCATGCGGCACTCTTCGAGCACCTGCCGGACGAGATCGCCGATCTTGTCGATATCGTTCAACAGCTGATCATTTACGACGTCGTCGCACCGGAGTTCTATGGCTTCAAGATTCCAGAACAACGGCAAGACGAAATCCACATTCGGTCGGTGGAAGAATTGTTGGGTCGAATACTCGAACTGGACGATCGACCTTTGACAGTTCCGCGGCCAGTGGAGATGCGGGTGGCCGGGCGTTGTCATCACTATGTCCTGTTGCTCCTGGCCATGATTCGCTCGCGAGGAATTCGCGCGCGGGCGCGGTGCGGGTTCGGCGCGTATTTCAATCCGCCGTCTTTCGAAGATCACTGGGTTTGTGAATACTGGGACAGTAAGAAATCCCGCTGGGTGCTGGTCGATCCCCAGTTCGACGAAGTGTGGCGCGCCAAGCTTTCGATCCGGCACGATGTCCTCGATGTTCCGCGAGACCAATTTCTGGTGGCGGCCGATGCCTGGACGCAATGCCGCGCCGGACATATCAAGCCGGCAAGGTTCGGCATCAGCTTCGTGAAGATGCACGGCCTTTGGTACGTTGCCGGAAATCTGATCCGCGATGTCGCGGCATTGAACCAGGTGGAGACCCTGCCATGGGACGTGTGGGGCGCGCAGCCGCCTCAGAATGCGTCACTCGACGATGCGCAGCGCAAGTACTTCGACC
>JBDTSV010000162.1:0-5394 GCA_039930985.1 Pseudomonadota bacterium | reverse complement strand
CGCAGGCCGGGGTTGGTCGGATCGTCGGCAAGCAGAAGCTCGGCCTCGCGCAGTGCGGCTTCGGGCTTGTTGGCGCGGTGGAGCATCATCGCGTAGTTCTGCCGCGCCACCTTGAAACCCGGCGCGAGCTCCAGGCAGCGCGCGAGCAACACTTCGGAATCGGCTATCCGGCCAATCCTCGCCGCCACTTCCGCCAGCATGCGGATCGCGGCGACGTCGGTCGGATAGTGCCGCAGGTGTTCCCGCAGCAGTGCTTCCGCTTCGGGAATACGGTTCTCGCTCAACGCCAGCGCCGGGTTCAGCAGCTTCGGATCGCGCGTCGAATGCCGCAGATGCTGGGCGAAGGCTTCGTCGGCGGCCTCGCGCATCTCGAGCGCGCTGTAGTGATCGCCGAGCGCGCGCCAGGCGTCCGGCAGCTCGGGCTTGAAGTGGACCGCGCGCCGCAGCGCTTCCAGGGCGGCATCGCCCTGCCCTATGCGTCCGAGCGCAAGCCCGTGGAGCGCCAGCGCATCAGGCTGATCGGGAATCACTTTCAGTATCTCGGCGGCCTGTTCGGCGGCCGCACGCGCGTCGTGCTCGAGCAGGCGCGTGGCGTGCGTGAGCGCCACTTCCAGCGTACCTGCGCGTTCGGGAGCCGGCGCCATACTAACTACTTTTTCGTGGACGGGCCGGACACTTCCTTGACCAGCGCATACCACATCTCGAGCTGGTCGTAGAATGCCTTCACGGGTACACGCTCATTGAGCCCGTGCGAAAATTCGTCCTTGGACCGGATGAACGTCATATCCACGCCATAAGTCGGAATTCCCGCGGCGCGAAACACCAGGCCGTCAGAGGCACCGGAATCCTGTACCGGTCCCACCGTTATGCCGGGATAGAGCCGGTGCACCGCATTCGTGACCGCCGCAACCACATCCGCCCGCAGCGGCGAGGGGTCGCTCGACATCGGCTCGCCGACCACCTTGATCTCGATCTTGTCACCCACCACACGCTGCAACTCGACCTGCACCGCGGGAACCTTCACGCCCGGAAAAATGCGGCAGTTGATATTGGCCGACGCGGACTGCGGCAGCGCATTGTTGGCGTGCCCGCCATCGAGGCGCGTGGCAACGCAGGTGGTGCGGGTTTGCCCAACGTAGGACGGGTTCGCGGCAATGGTGGCCGCGGCGGCGGCGTCACGTGGATTGGCGGCGAAAGCAACCAGAGCGCTGCCCAGCGCACCCGGTTGCGACTTGCCGGCAGCGCCCAGACTTTTGATGGTGGTGTCGTTCCACATCACCGGGAATTTGTGCTGGCCGAGCTTGACCAGGGCGGCCGCGAGATCGTTGATGGCGTTGTCATCACGTGGTGCCGAACTGTGACCGCCGGGGTTGTGAGCGGTCAGAGTGAAATCCGCGTAGGTTTTCTCAGCGGTCTGCAAACCGAAGAACAGTGCTTTGCCGGTGTCGTTGTCGAGCTCACCGCCGCCGCCATCGGCATTGAGCGCATAGTCGGCGTCGATGAGATCGCGGTGGTCGCGCACGATCGCAACCGTGGTTTCCTGCGAAGTCTCTTCGTCGCCGCTGAAGAAGAGGATGAGATCGCGCCTGGGCAGGTACTTCTCGGCCTTGAAGCGCAAGAACAAGGTGGTCAGTGCGGTGACGCCCTGCTTGATGTCGAGGGTGCCGCGGCCGTAGAAGAAGCCATTCTCTTCGACGAGCTGGAAAGGATCGCGTTGCCAGTCACTGCGTTTGGCGGTCACGACATCCATGTGCGCGAGCAGCAGGATGGGTTTGCCGCCGGTGCCGTCGCCGCGATAGCGCGCCACGAACATGGCGGTCTTGTCGGTCGGCGACTGGAATGGAATGACCCTGACGTCTTCGGCGGGGAAGCCGGCCGCGAGCAAAACGCCGGCCAGGTACTCCGCCACTTCGGGCACCTTGTCATTGCCGAGCGAGCTCGGAATCGAAATGACTTTCTCGAGAATTTCTCGCGCCTTGGCGTCGAAGGAACCGCGCCCTGATTTGCCCGCGGCGCCAACCGCACCGGCTGCGGCGAGGATCATCAACACGACGCCACCGAGCAGAGTCGGCTTTTGTTTTGCTTTCATCGCACGCACCCCAGGAACGGTGGGCGAATCTTACCTACACGGCCCTTTCATTGGGGGCGTTCGGCCCGGGAGAAACGTCTCCATCACTGGATATTTCTCCCGGACCATCCCGCCTCGATCAAATCGATCAGGTGCTAGAGCAGCGGGCCACGATCGTGGTGGTCCGCGGAGCGAGCGTGACGGTCACGTAGCCGGTCTGGACTCCGTAGTAACCGCCACCGATCGTGTACGTCCGGCACGCCGTGCCGAGCGGAACGGTACCGACGACACGGCCTAACACCCAGGCGCCGGTGGTGCTGGAACGGCGGACGTCGTAAGCCGTCGTCGAGATGGTTTTGCGCGTCGGGGGCGGCGGCGGCGCAGCCGAGATGACGATGGCCACGGTACCGGCGGCAGTCGCTCCGGTCACAGTCTTGGATCGGATATTGCTGTCCGCGGATTCCTCCTGGCTGCTGTTGAGCGCACGTGCCATGAAGTACCAGGTGCCCGGGGTCAGCGCGCTGATGGTTGTGGTGCGCGCCGCCATGTCGTTCACCGTGGTGCTCGAGGAGAACGACGTGTTGCTGGTACTGTAGTACACGCGAAACCCGGCGAGATTGGTGAGCGCCGAATTATCGGTGTTGGTCGTAGGCGCGGTCCAGGTGACCGTCGCCGTACCCGTGCCCCACGAACAGGTCAGCGTGTAGTTAGTGCTGGCGTTTATGCTGGCAAGCGTTTCAGTGCCCGAGACAGTCTTGTTGCCCGACCAGCCGCCGCTCGCGCGGCAACTCGTGGCAACCGGATTGGTCGACCAGGTGAGCACGGGCACGAGGCTGCCCTGCCCGGTTGTGGAGTTCGCGCGAAGCGTGACGACGCCCGCGGTCTGCGCCTGCACGGCACCCGCGGCGAATAGGAGAGAAACAATGCTGAACAGAGCGGAAACTTTCACGCTCATGGCGCGACCCCCGGTGAGTAAAATCAGAGGGCCCACATTGGTGTTGTCAGCGAACGCCTGCACACGCAGAACGTCAAACTGCGTGCTCTCCCGGAAGTGATTTGTGGCGCAGGGACGCGACAGATTTTTCGCGGACCGGGCGTGTTCGTCTGCGCAGGACGACAAACGCTCCTATGCTCTAGCCGAAACCCCTGATCGACCCGCGCGCTGGCGTACTCTATTCAACGAAGGGGAGGCAATGCGGGTTTCTGCTGCAGCGCGAAAGTGATGGCATCTGGCGACATCACTCCTACAAACCACCCAGGGACGAGGCGCAGACCACCGGATCGTCTGCGGCGCTCGCGGTGATGGCGGCTTGCGCATGCTGGCGCGTGTCGGTCACGGCATCACGCAGCGATGTCTCGAGCGTGCCGACATCGATGCGGTCAGCCTGTTCCCGCGCGCTGCGTGGGCACCCCAGATCGAGCAACGCCTGCGCGAGGTTGTTGCGCGCGCCGGCCTGGGTTCCGTCGATTCTCACGGCGGTGGCGTAGTCGCGCACCGCGGCCGCGAAATTTCCCAGTCGATACTCGGCGGTGCCGCGGCCGATCCATGCCACCGGCTCCGCAGGCCACCGTTCGATGGCCGCACCGAATGCCTGGGCCGAATCTTCCGGGCGCGCGGCGCGTTCAAAATCCGCGGCGGCGTGCAGGTAGAGTTTCGGATCGGCGCTCACCGGGGTTTCACCCGGACGCAGCACCACCATCGCCCAGCGACCGCCGTTGTGCCACGCGACCATGAAAGTACGCGCGCGCCACTCGCGGCGCTTCTTCTGGCCGGAGCGCATGACGATGGTGTCTTTCGCAGCGTCGTACCCGATCGCCACGGCGTAGTGCCAGCGCGGCCAGATCGGCAGCCCGTAGTTGTGGAGCACGAGCACCGGCCTGCCGGCGTTGAGTTCCGCAAGAATGGAATCCAGGTTCCGCGGCAGTAGATAGGAGAGACGGCCAAACCGGCGCGGCGCCGCCTGCATCTCCACCTGCAAGCTCCCATGACGCGCGGGTATGTAGACCACCGGTACCAGCGCTTCGGGCGTGGCGTCCGTGCCCGACGCGGCCAGCACGCTGGCCAGCGCGGCGGGTCCGCACTGATATCGGCTTTGCGCGAAGAACGGTGTTGCGTCGAGTTCGACGTGCGGCCTGGCGCCGGCGACGATATTAGCGGGAATGAACGGTGCGCGCGTGACGCACGCGGATAGCAGGACGGCGACGGCTATGGGAAATGCGAAGCGCGCGGCGATTACCGCTGCGCGCTTCTCCATGCGCTTGAAACTCAGGCTTTCTTGAAGATGTCGATGACGCCGGTGAGCTCGAGGATGATCAGGACCACGAACACCGCACCGACGAGCCAGATGACATCGCCGCCCGCAGGCGCGTTCTGCATGTCCACGGCGAGCCGGTGGAGTTCGCGATCATTGAGGCTGGCGATGCGGTGATCGACGGCCGTGGCATCCACGCCCATCTTTTCCATCTGCGCGCGCACGTCCGCACGCTCGATCTGCGAACGCACCACGCTCAAGTCGGCCTCACGGTCGGTGGTCACCAGCGTGTCGGTGGCAACGATGGCTGCGGAGGCGGCACTGGCCATCCCCAGGTTCAATACGGCGACCGAGAGGATGGCGATCGAAGACTTCCGCCAAAAAGAGAGTTTCATTGCTAGACCTCCAATAGGAGCCTGGACATTAGCAACACCGGCAAACCGGGATGTAGGTGGGCAGGAGGGCTTGCATTAATTCGTCCTTCCGTTTGCCCGGTCAGTTGCCGTTCCAGGTGAAATTTGGCACCTCGGCAATGGCCGTGCCCACCTGAATGGTGACTTCGCGGTGCGACGTCAATTCGATGTCACCCCAGTTGCTGGTCGATTCGGTCACGATGCCGTTGTTGTCCGTGACGAAGACCCGCACGGGCATTCCGGTCAGGCCGGCAACGTTGGTGCTGTCGAGCGGCTGCCCCCAGATGGTGAAGAGCTGACCGAGCGTGAACGTGCCAGGCGCGGCCGCCTCGATGTGAAGCTTGCCGGACTTGTCGTGCGTATGGATCGAATAAAAGCATTCGGTCGTGGGCGTCGTCTGGACGATTCCGAGTTCAGCGGGAACCGCCAGCGCCACACCGTCCAGGAAAATAGATAGATGCGAATGGACATGGTAGTTCTCGGGCATCGTCGCCAGGCACTCGAGCGCGCCGATCGGCTGGCCGCTCGCGCCCGTGGCGGTGTTGCCATCGGACCAGTGCGCAACGCCCACCGCGTGATTGTCGCTGAGCGACACGATCGTCGCCGACAGCGGCGGGACGGTTGAGATGGGCGCAGGCGCCGGTGCGGGCGCCGGTGCGGG
>JBDTSV010000161.1:0-60615 GCA_039930985.1 Pseudomonadota bacterium | reverse complement strand
CCGTCGCACCTCAATTGCTGGCGAGCGAAGTGCCCGACTCGAAGCGGATTTCGACGCAGCGCTCGAAGGCCTGATCGTCTGCCACCGATTCACTGCTGGCGAAGCGTTCGCCCATGGCTTCGATGACCATACGGTCCTTGGGAACACCCGCCTTCTCGAGTTCGCGCGCCACCATCTCGGCGCGTTCCTGCGACAGGCTCAGGTTGAGCGCATCGTCGCCGCGCGAATCAGCAAAACCGGAGACGCGCACCCGGACGCCTTTGAGATCCGCCACCAACGCGCCGAGTTTGGCGAGACGAGCGCGATCGTTGTCGCGCACTGCGGTCTGCCCGGTGCGGAATTGGACTGTGGAACCGACTTCACCCGCCTTGGCTTCGATGATGCCGAGCTGCGAGTTCAGCGTTTCGAGCTCACTCGCCATCAGCGCCGCCTCAGCCTTGCGCTCCGCCAGCGCCAAGCTCTTCTTGTGGCTGCGCTCGCCCATGAGGGCGCCCAAAGAGGCACCGACGACAGCACCCACAGGCCCTGCGGCCGCGCCGCCGACAATGGCGCCACTCGTGAAGCCGGCGCCGCCGCGCTTCGAGCCGCTGTCGGCCGGCGACTTGGCCAGGGCGGTGTTCGCCGCGATGCTGATTGCCAGAAGGCCCGCGATCAACGCGGGTTTACGAAATTTGGTAGTCCAGGTGCCCATGTGCCCTCTCCAGTGGTTAGAAACTCGAAAGCCGTTTTGCTCTCGAGGTTCATTTCACTGCCAGTTCGGGCAACGGGTGAGGCGGCGCGCGGGCGATCCAGCGATGAATCGTGGCAAATCGTGGCCGGGGACATTGCTACTGCGTTTCGCTCTCTTCGTGCAGCCGTGCGAGGAAGATCCGCACCTGCGCTTCCGCTTCCTGCGGCGACATGAGCCTTTGCTCCACCAGCACGCGCGCCATGTCGCGCATCGACCGTTCGCCGTTGATCAGGGCGAGCAGGAACGCGTGCACGCGGCTCGCGATGGCCTGCATTTCGAATGCCGGCGTGCGCGGCACGGGTTTGTCCGGCTGCAGCAGCCATTCGGGCAGAACACGCGCGCGCGGCATGTTGGCGGCTGCGGCCACCTTGTTAGCCACCCAGGCAACCGTGCTCTCGACTCGCGCGTGCCGGCTGGCCGGCGACCGCATGTACGGCATCGAGCCTTCGTGCGTCCTGACATCCGCGAATCCCGCTGCCGGCATCAACTCGATGACCTCATCAAGGCTCACGCGATCGGCATGCGCCGCGCGTGAAAACGCCAGCGAGCCGAAGTTGATCCAGCGCCCGCCGGGTTTCAACAGCAGGTTTACACGTGCCGCCACGCGCGCGAAGGGTTCACCGATGATGTCGATGAACCACGGTGTCACCACGGTATCGAAGGCGCCGTCGGCAAACGGCGGTTGCAGCGCGTCGCCGGCCACGAGCTCGAGTCCAGGACGCGACGGCCCCGGTGCCGCGAGGCGCCGCAACACCGCGTGATCCTCGATCCGGCGCGCAGCGATGGGAAATTCATAGAGCTCCACCGCACGACCCGCAAACAGCTCGCGCGCGGCAAACAGCAGCAGCGGATTGAAGTCGGTTGCCACGGTGAGCGGCGCATCGCCCGCGGCATGCAAGTCGTAGGCGAGCCGCCCGGCGCCGGCACCCTGCACCAGGGTACGGCCGAGTCCGCTCAGTTGACCGAGCACGGCGTGTAGCTCCTGCAACGCTGCCGCGTTTTCCTCGTCGCCCCAGGCCCAGTCGCGATGCAGGTTGACGTAGTAATTAGTGAGGCCCTGCTCGGTAGGGAGGCGCGTGCCCAGCCCCTGGTGCGTGGCCTCGGCGACGCTCGCCTGCTCGAGGCCAAGCGGCGCGAGCAACACGCGCAGGCGTTCTATCTGATTTTCATTGGCGCCGGCGACGTGCTCGAGCCGTCGCCGCGTGCCTGGCGTGAGCCCAACGGCCAGCAGCTCCGCACGCATCTCCGCGGCTTCAGATGCCAGGTGTTGCGTTAGCAGGCTCAAACGTCCCCGCCATTCCGCCAGGGCTTGGCGCGGATCGGGGAACAGCCAGGGGATTTCGCCGATGGAGGGAAACCCGCTGCTGCAGGCTCCGCAAATCCAGCCGGCGCGTGTAAGCGTCAGCGGGCCACGCCGGCAACGCGGACAGGCAAGCACACTCGACAATGAATTCGGCTCTGACAAGGCAACTCGCTGCGGCGGAAGGCGCCGCAATGCTGGCGGTCTGCCAGCCACACGTCAAATAATGCAAACTGCGACGGTCAGGCTAATGGATGGATTACCGGCCGCGGAATGCCGTAGGGTTTCAATGGCGATCGTCGCCTGCGGCAATGAATGGCCAGCCACTTGCGCTCACGACATTTTGACTTCAACAAGTTCTTTCAAGTTCGCAAGGACATCAGGTCCTTCTTCCCCTCCAGACGGTTCATCGGGGGGTGATGGGCGCGGATCTTCCTGACGGAAAAGGAGAGATGTGCCTTCGCCACTTTCGGTCAACTCATAAGTCATAAAGAAGTAATTCTCTGGGATGTCTTGCAGGTCGGGTTGCGGGAAGAATAGCGAGTACTTCACCCGCGACTCCGGTGTGAACTCGATAACGGTGCCCTTTTGTTCAAATGTTTGCCCGTTCCATTCACTGCGAAAAATGATGGGAGTTCCTGGCTTCCAGGTTGTCAGCAGGTCAGAGCCGTACTGCCATTGCTTGACTAGCTCAGGCACCGTCAAGGCCAACCAAACCTTCCTCGCCGACGCAAGAATATGGACAACTGAGTCGGATGTTTTCACTTGCGGATCTCCAAGAGGATCGTTGTTGCCTGATGGTTGCGTCGAACGCCGCGCGTTCGATTGCTTGGACTTGGCACTTTATCTCTCACACGTGCGCTCCTGCGATTTGTTAGGCCCGTAATTCTAGCCAACCGTCGGCGCGTCGAACGCGCTTGAGCTTGGCCTCGGCCCGAGGTAAGCAGCCTGCTCCGACATTGGATAGGTCCCCAGAACCGCGCGGATGCTCCGCGAAGCTCACAACCTCATCGTCTTTCACCAAAACCAACACCGCAATTCCATCATTCTCACGGATAGAAGTGTAATGGTCGGAGTTCCACCGAAAACCCAGGACTTTTTCGGTGCCTTCGTTACTCATGTAGGGAGTCAAGAAGCAAACTCGGTCCCACTCGGAACCATCAATCTGTCCCAAGTCGACAAACTCGTGGCTATCGTCCTTCACAAGCGCCGTAAGCGCTGTGCTGATTCCGGAATCTCGAACCGAACAGGCCGCCAGAGACGCAGCAAGGCAGATTGAAGCGACGCGCTTCGTGGAGGCGTAGTGGTTTGGGTGAGCGCCGCCGCCACGGCGGTTTGGGCTTGGCACTTTATCTTCCATGCGTGCGCTCCAGCGAGGAGTTAGACGATCGGGGGTAAGTCCAGTACATATCGTGCGAGGTTACCAATTCTTCCCAAGGTTTCCGATCGCATGCGGGCGGAATAGTCGATTGCAGCCTTGGCATCGCGCGCAACGAAGTGGCCCTGCACTGATCGACGGCGGCGTGAGGACCGATTTGCGGCGTGGCCATGCCAGATGGAAGCGTCAAAGACAATGAGTGAACCCCCAGGTCCGCACGCAAGGGTCTCTTCGTCGGAGGTACTCTCAGTGTCACTCTCGCGCTCGTTTGGAGCGAAGTGCCGATGGTGCGATCCCGCAATGAAACGAGTAGCCCCATTCTCAGCATCGAATGCGTCGATCATCCAGATATATCCTAACAATGGCCAGCCATCAGCCCCGTACTCCACATCGGCATGAAGCTTTTGCTCGGGCGCGCCTGGCTCCAGTGTTCTCGCGCACGTGTTGCTTAGCCTGAATGGTCGGCCAATGACCAAACAGCAGCCGGCCATGAGGGGCGGATAGACGTATATGCCGTCGAACTCCAACGAGCGGTTGACGAAGTCCGTGACACGAGTAGACGAGGCAACATGCACGTCTGAAATGTCCGCCGAAGCCACAGCGACGTCGTAGGCAGCCTGAAGTTGAACAACTCCGCCCGGAACCGTCGGGCCCGGAAGGACAACGAAGCCTCTAGTCCGTAGCTGCTGTCCAACGTCCGGCGGCAGACAGGAGTCGCGGCAAATGCTTTCGTACGTCTCGGCGTGCGCCATCGCAGGACCGGCCGTCTAACGCTTGAGCTGAGCGCCGCGCGCTCGGTTGCATGAACTTGGCAGTTTATTGCCCACGCGTGCACTCCGGCGATTTGTTAGGCCTCGCCGACCATAGCGATTGCCGCTTCATCGGTCAGTCGTTCGCCGCGATGAATTGTGGTCCGGTGCGCCCCCGCCCTCTTGGACAGCTCGAGAAGGACAGAGTCCTCCACGGAAACCAGTGCGTTGGTTTGGTCCCGCGGGATGAGAATAACGACACTCGGAGCCGGCTTGAGCCATCGATTCGATCCTACTTGCGAATAGGCGTATTGCATAAGTAGCTCCGCCATTCGTCCATTCTTCGCGAGTGCGTCTCGGCTAGCAAATGGCTCGATAGTCTCGACAGCCACAGGAGAAACCGGCCGGCCGATTGAGGTTACGCAATTCGAGGCATCTATGCTGAGAAGAGGGGCGAATTCGTGCTGTCGTCCACCACCAAGATCACGAACGTGTATGCGCTTTGAACTTAGCTCCAGGACACATGAAGAGCTGAAGAGCGACCTGAGCCAGGTGAACATGAGCGAGACCTAACGGTTGAGCTGAGCGCCGCGCGCTCGGCTGCTTGGGCTTGGCACTTTAGCCTCCACGCACGCGCTCCAGCGATTTGTTAGGCAGCATTTTGATCCTCGCCGACTTGATACTTAAAAAGTTCGCCGAGCGGTCCAGGGGGCGCCGCGATAGGTATCTGCAACCACCCACGCGCCAGCGGCGATGGCTGCCGAAAGGAACCATTCGGTCCAGTTCCCCTGATCCGATGGAACGGACATCACTCGCGGAATCCACACGAGCAGTGTGAATAGCCAGAGCATGACCGCCTCGAGATTTGCCGCGAGGCGTGGATAGACGTCTATCAACATTCCTGCCGCAGCCGCGAGACTTGCAGCGCCTGTCAGATATGCCAGGGCATATGGGAAAGGCAACCACCTTGGTACGAGATTCGCGGTCATATCGACATAGGCGAAGTGCGCCAAGCCAAATGTGAGCAGCGCCGCAATGAGAAGGTATCGAGCGACGCGAATTCCTTTCTCGCCCACCGCGAACTGAAGGTTACGTTTTTCCCAATCGCCCGCGTTGGTGGCGAGCAAACACAGAGCTCCCGCGAGAATCGCCAGCGTTTCACCGCACGTTTCCCAGTTCGCCAACCTGCCGGTAGTCCCGACAAGATATGGCAGCTTGATGATCAACCACAGCAACAGAAAGATTACGAGAACGCGGCAAGCAAGGAGTACGTAGGGTTTCCAGAGCAGGCCGACGCCGGCTCCAATCGCGATCAAACCGCAAAGGTAGACCAGGGTCGCTGAACCAGGCATATCCGGAATCGCGACCCAGATGAACGATGAGTTCCCGTAGACCAGGCTGATGAGCCCGATTGCGATCATCGCGATCGCCAGTGATACACGACTCGGTTGGATAGGCATTTGAATCCTCGGCGTTGCGTCCGGTGTTCAACCGGTCATGACAATTGCGTTTGTGCTGCTGCGCTGCATTCTGCTGTTTTCCCGGATGGAAACAAACGGCTCATCGAAGTCAATTTACCATCCAGAGTAAACGGAGCCTTTCAGCTTCTGGGGATGTGTTCATACCGCCTAGCGGTTGAGCTGAGCGCCGCGCGCGCTGCTGTTTGCACTTGAAACTCTATTTCCCACGCGTGCGCTCCGGCGATTTGTTAGGCATCAAGTTCTGATTGCCAGCATGGCACCGCACTTCGAGCACCGCTGTGGATTCAACGCTATGCCAGAATGGAAGCCCACTGAGGTGGAGCCCGATGAGGACCAGCCACTCGTTGGTACTGAATTGCACCGCGGACAACGGTAGAGCCGTCGGGCACGAAAGATGACGAATAGCATCGACACAGCAACAGCGAAGAATGCCGCGGAGGCTGCGATTAGCTGACTTCCCGTCATCGCAGATGCTGGTGTTTTCGCGAGGTTATAGAAGGCTCCGCTGCCAATGGCGAACACAGCGAGCCAACCCCTGATCGCTCTCCACGTACTCGATCGACGTCGTGCCCATTCCTCGATGAGTTGCGAGTCAGTGAGCACGATGACTGACGATTGAGCTGAGAGCCGCGCGCGCTCCAGGGATTTGTTAGACCGCCGCACTAGTGTGGAGTCTCAATCGGATTGATAACCGATCCATCCATTAGCACCAGCACCATGGATTTCCAGTAAGGCGTTGTGACACCCTCCGCTATCGGCGAGAAGGTGATTCCATAGAACCAGTGACCCTCGAGCGGCAGTTCCTTAATGCGAGTAAGCGAAACGCTATGCAGCTCCAGCGTCTCGAGCTTGAGATTGCGGCGCTTCAGTTCCGCAACAGCGATATCAATTGCCTTGCGTTGTGAGAGCGGCGGCTCGCCTTTCCCGTCGTTCCAGCGAGGGAGCGTGGCCGCGAGACTTTGTTTCACCATGAACGAAACGCTGCTGGCACCTTCCTGTCTGAACTGCATGATCTCAATGCTTGCATCGGGAGCTGCTATCGCCCCAATCGACAAAGCGGCGGCTACTATGATGATCAGGGTACGACGTTTCATGGCGGCCTAACGTTTGAGATAACTGGCGTGGCCCGGCTTGCCGGGGCACGTGCGGTTGATTGAAGGGCTAGTCCTCAGTTGACCGTGCATGACACTTCCCCCAACTCTAGCCTGTGCTTGGCAACGCCAAGGGCCAACCGACTCGTGCGGCATGACGGAGGCTGGCCTGAACCACCAAGCGGTGAAACGGCGCGATCAGACGAATATAAAACCGACCGAAGCTGTTGTGACAGTGAACAACCGTTGAAATAATCAGATGTCCTTTGCCTGTTAGCGACGGCTGACCAGAGCAAAGGACAGAAAGCCTGAAGTCCAGGTGCTCGTCGTCTTCACCGAGAACGATTTCCGTCGGTGTTGTACTGTATATCTTGAAAAAGCCGACACGGCTCCCCTGGTTCATTGTGCCAATCGACTCGAGTTGCTTGGCTGTCTTGAGACCGAGGCCGGCAACGAGTGCGTCTCGGACGGTCACGAGGCGGCTGATCCAAGCTGGTTGGTGCGAGAAGATGAACCTCGCCAGTTGCTCGGGGTTTGTTGACGCTCCGATCGGCAGCTCAATCGCGTAAGCGTCAGCGAGATTCACTGAGGAATAAGCCGTAGCTATTCGCGACTCCTGAGGGAGCGACACAGGCGTCACGTGGGGGTATCGGAGTGACACGGATGCGGGATTTCTGGGTCGTTTCTGAGGTCTAACGGTTGAACTGAGCGTCGCGCACTCTGCGGCTTGGGCTTGGCACTTTATCTTCCACGCGTGCGCTCCAGCGATTTGTTAGGCGTCATTCGACGCGATTCGCCAGCAATTTCTGCGGACAAGCGAAAGGGACACAGCAAATCGTATCGTAACGGCTTCTCACGGCTGGTGTTTCGTTTCTGTGGCCCCACCCGAATCGCCTTCCGTGTCATTCCACTGGGTAGAAACGAAAACGAGCCAAACTAGACCTGCAGCCAGCGCGAGGCCATGCGACTGCCGGCTGGTCAGGCCCAGAAGCTCCCCGTCGAAGTATGCGTTTAGTTCGAGGCCAACTAGAAGGAGCAAGAAAAGAACAGTGAGGGTTAGGCGGTGAGGCGCAAGGCGGCGCCGAATTCGCGTGACCCAAGGTCGAGGATAGTTGGCTTCTACCACCGGTGTCTCCGAATGCCGCCTAACTATAGATTCTTGGACAGTAGACCGATCGGAGTTACCGGCCACTTACTGGCGAATAGCAGCGCAACCATTGGCAAGCTCCTGATTTTCCGACGCCTCGTCGGATGTTATTTCTCAAGAAGCGCTGTAGCAATGGCCAGTTGCCCACCGAGCTAGAGGCGACACCACTCCTGGACGCCGCCTGCAGCTCAATGGGCAGGATCAACAATGCCGCCGGCTTGCAGTCCGCATGGAACTACCAAGCCTGATTCAATTTGATCCACTCACTCAGCGCGGAATAGCCGCAATGGCCTGACCCAGCTGCTGACAATCCGTCAGACTTCCCGCGCTGCATTGGCTCAAGTTTTCGGCGCCGTCGACGACACCACCTACCGGTATGCCCGCCTTGGCGGCCTGCCGACCGAGCGCGATGCACGCGTCCACACCGCCCTCATAACAATTCTGCGCGTTCAGTGCCGCCCGCTTGATTTGACCCATCGGCACCCCGGCAGCCATCGCGGCTTTCTCGCCCAGCCGCAGGCACGCCGCGTAGTCTTCGCTCAGGCATTGCTGAGTGAGCAAGGCGACTTGCCCGGCGTCCTCGCCCGGGATTGGGATGCCGACTGCTCTCGCGCCCGCGGCACCGAGTTTGGCGCATGACACGACGTCACCGTTCACGCACGCCGACGCATCGTTGGCCAGATCCACTGCGTCCTGGATTGCCGGCGGAAGTTCTACGGCGCGCGCCCCAAGATCCACCGCAAGCGACGCGCAGGCGAACACCACCCCGTCCAGACATGCATAGCCTTGAATGATCTCGGGGGAATAGACGATGGTCGCGACCGCCGCCTCTCCGAGGCCCTGTCCGATGCCCGTCCAGATGTGCACGAACTGATCGACCACATTATTGGAACCCGAGCGCGCCGTGCACTGGAGGAATCGATTGGATTCGGACTGCGGTGGATAGCCAACCGTGACATTGGCATTCTTTGCCGCGCAGTAAGCGGTGATACCCATGAAGTCGATGCATGCCTGCAGCGGGTCGTCGAGACCATCCAGCCCGTGGCTCCAGATCCGGAACACGTGCGAGCAGTGCGCGGCATGAGCCCCGTAGATAGGTCCGAAATTCGCGGTGGTGATGCTGCTTGGGACGCTTGATTCGTAGGTCAGCTCCACCAGGGTATGCACTACCTGATTGTCGTCCAGCGTGAAGATTTCACGTCGGCCGCTCGGCGGAACCGGAGTCACGACTCCCGCGAGCGCCGCACCCAAGGGCCACGACCCCGAAATCATTGTTTGGGTCAGAGTGGCAGAGTACGCGCCGGGACCCGGCTTCCACGCGCCGTTGTGGAACTTCCAGGCATGTATGAGGTTGCCCTTGGTCCCTACCGTCACGACTTCCAGAATCTCGTCTTGCGGATTCCACAACGCCATGATGTCCGTGCCGGATTTGGCGATCTCGGGGCCGCCGAGAACATAGGGCGCATTCCACCGTCCGTTGTGCGCTTTCCACACGACGTTGATGGCGCCGGCACCATTCACTGCGAAGACTTCGAGTTGCTCGTTGAGAGGCTGCCAGATTGCCGCGACATTCGCGTGCGGATACGCAAAACCGGGCGCGGTCAGATTGAACGGCGGCGCCCATCGACCGTTGTGCTGTTTCCAGACGCCACGCAGCGCGCCGCTGGTGTCGACCCAGAACACTTCGAGTTGTTCATTCAGCGGCTGCCACACGGCGGTTAGCGGCGCGCCTGGAGGCGCGATGCCGGGCGGCGTCAGCACGACCGGCCCTTGCCAGCGACCGTTCTGCGCCTTCCACGCAAGCTTGACTGCGCCGGTGGCGTCGATGGCGAAAACTTCGAGCTGATTGTTCAGCGGCTGAAACACCGCCGTGACATGCGCTCCAGGCCGCGCAAAATTCGGCGGCGTAATGTAGCTAGGCGCCACCCAGGCGCCGTTGTGCGCCTTATGGGTCACCGTAAGAGCGCCGTTCATCGCGATGGTGAAGACCTCGAGTTGTTCATTCAGCGGCTGCCAAACGGCCGTCAGCGGCGCACCCGGTGGCGCGAGCCCTGGACCCGACAGAAAAAATGCCGCTTCCCAAAAACCATTGTGGTGCTTCCAGACGTCTTTGAGCGCCCCCTTCGGATCAATCGCGAACACTTCAACCTGATCATTCAACGGCTGCCACACAGCCGCGATGGACGGGGCGACGGCAAGCATGGGCGCGGGTCTGTCCGTGATGCGATCCCGGGCCGGGGTCACTCGGGGAATCGGCGTGATTTCCCGAACCGTATCGCTGGGTGGCACGCGTCTGATGGCTGGCGTCGTGGGGGCGGTAGTCGGCAGCGGCGTCGCGGCCTGCGCCGGCGTCACGGTGGTTGTCGTGGTTCGCGCTCGCATCGTCGGGGACTGCGCCGAGGCTGCCCCGCCGAACGCAACCAGACCCACCAAAGCAAGCATTACAAGATGTTTCATGATCGTATCCCTGATCGAGGACGGTGCCTCATAAAAAGGAATACGTGGAGCGGCGCGGTGTTGGACAAAACGTGCGGAAAGAATCTGCCGATTCAAACCCCCGCCGAGGTTTCGGCGTCTTCCTTCTTATGCGGACTCGACAACTATTTCTGCTTGCCCTGCTGGTGCCGGTGCTCGCAAAGCCTGCGAACACCGTCGAAACCCGTCGTGTCGAAGAAATCGAATTCACCAGCCGAGACGCAAGGCTGGCCGGCTCCATCGTGTTTCCGAAAGCCGCGAAGATTCATTCGGCAGTGGTCTTCGTCCACGGATCTGGAGAACAAACAAGAAACATGCTCCTGGCTGAACGCTTCGCCAGCGAAGGAATCGTGGCGCTGGTGTACGACAAGCGCGGTGTCGGCAAGTCAGGAGGCAAGTACGAAAGTGACCAGAGCGTCAGCGAAAAGAATATCTCGGTGCTGGCTGATGACGCGGTTTCGGCATTGAAGCTATTGGCAAATCATCCATCGCTCAAGGGCGTGCCGATCGGGATTGCGGGGATCAGTCAGGCGGGTTGGATCGCCCCACTGGCTGCCGAGAGAAGCGGCCTGGCGAAGTTCATCGTTCTCTGGGGCGGCCCGGTCTGCAAGGTGAGCGAGGAAGACATCTTCAGCAAATACACCGCGGATGTGGGCGGCCAGACCGTTCCTTCCTATCGCGAGGCGCTCGATTCCAGAAATGAAAAATACGTCTGGCCTGATTTCCTGGGCCGGGATACGGATTCCCGTGAAGACCTGGATCGATTGTCGATCCCCGGGCTTTGGATCTTCAGCGACAACGACGCCAGCATCCCCGTGGACTTGTCGATCTCGGGACTGCAGACGTTGAGAAAGACCGGCCACACTTTCGACTACGTGCTGTTTTCCGGCCTGGGACACAACAACATGGAACGGACTTTTGCGGTGGCCACGAATTGGATCAAACAATTGTCGAAGTGATCAGCAACGACGCGGGCCAGATCAAGCATCCAGTTTGTAGAAGCGCACCGCGTTGCCGTGAAAAATGTCGTTCTTATCGGCGTCCGACAGGAAAGATGCCGACTCAACGGCCTCGATCGCCAGGCCGATGGCATCGGGCCAGAACATATGATCGGAGCCGAACATCAGACGCTTGCTGAATCCGGCGCTGGTCAGCGCGTGTAGATAGGAGTGGAAGGCCTCGCGCGGCAGGAGCCAGTCGATCGCGCCGAGATCGGCATTGACCTGCGGGTATTGCATGAGGATCGCGATCGTGTCCTCCAGATAGGGGTAGCCGCAGTGCATCAGGTTCAGCCGAAGCTTCGGATGCTTGTTCAACGCGTCTTCAACCAGGCCCGGCCTGCCGAAGTGCGCTCGGGCGGACAGGCAGCAGGGATCCTGTGTCGTGCCGGGCGGCATGCTGCCGGTGTGAAGAGCCACCGGAATGTCGAACTCCTCGGCGAGCGAGAGATAGGGGTCGTATCTGGAGTCGCTCAGCGAAGCTCCGGCGTATTGCGCCGTGACCTCGCCGAGAACGCGAAACTTTCCTTCCGAAAATCCCTTTCGAAGCACGCCAAGGTCAGGCAGTGGAGTGTCTTCCGAGCCGCGAATGCTCGCGCCGGCAATGAATCGGGCGGGATCGTTGTCATGCCAGCGGATAGCCGCCTGGAGACGGTCGCCGTTACCGCCGCTGACAATCCCCCTGATGACATTGTGCCGCTTCATTTCCGCGACGCAGGCGGTGAAATGCTCGGCGCCATTGCTGATCGCCAATTCCTTTCCTGTGACCGGATTCACCAGCGGTTTCGGCATCTCCGAATCGACCGGATAGCTATGCATGTGAACATCGATGATTGGCCGGCTCGACTTGGTTACCGCCGTTGCAAATGGACTCGACGCCGCGAGCGCGAGCCCCGCCCCGCCGCAAACGCGGAGAAAGTTTCGACGAGGTATCAGCATTCTTTCTTCTCCTGCGCCTGGCGCCTTCATCGCGCGGCATTGTACTGACTTCTGCAAGTACCCAGCGCGGACACCCGACTTAGCCAGCGATCAGTTCGCCGAGCCAATCTCTCGCAACAGCGCATCGACGGCGCCCCAATCCTTGCTCTCGAGTGCCGCCTCGATCTCCAGACTCTGCTGGTCGCGACCCACGGTGAGCACCGCCGCCAAGTTCCCGTCGATCCGGTAGACCACCGTTGCATCGCGCTGCGCGAGGCTGCCGAGCACCTCGATCTGCGAATCGCCGCTGGCATGACCCACGTAGTTCAGCGTGACGTCGTAGTGCACACTCCAGAAGAAGGGCACGTCGTTGAACGGGGTGCCGAGGCCTAACATGTCCGCTGCGACATGCTGACCCTGCCGCTCGGCCGCCGCCCAGTGCTCGATTCGCACATTCGTTCCGAGGCGTAACTCCGGGTAACGCGCCACGTCGCCGGCTGCCCACACATCGGGCGCACTGGTGCGCAATCGCGAATCGACGATGATGCCGTTGTCGGCACCGAGTCCTGCCCGCTGTGCCAGATCGGTGCGCGGCTTCACGCCAACGCCGAGGACGACCACGTCGGCCGCCAGTTTGCGGCCATCTTCGAGTTCGACGTCCAGCGCGTGAATCGCGCGCAAGTTCGCGCCGAGATGAAAACGGACGCCCTTCTCTTCGTGCAGACGCTGAACGAACTGGCCCACCTCGAGTCCCATGGTGCGCTCCAGCGGTACGCTGTCACGGCTAACTACGTCCACTTCGAGATTGCGCGCGCGCAACGAAGCGGCGACTTCCAGTCCGATGAAGCTGGATCCCACGACCACCGCACGGCGGGCGCTGCCTGCGGCATCGATGATCGACTGCGCATCGGCCAGCGTGCGCAGGGTTTTCACGTGGGGAAGCGAGGCGCCATCGATCGGCGGCCGCAGGGGCTCCGAGCCGGGCGCGAGCAGCAACTTGTCGTAGGCGATCTTGCGCCCGTTCCCGAGCGTGACCGACTTGCCCTGCGGGTCGAGATCGACCACGGTGTCCTTGATCAGCTCGATCTTGAGCTTTTCGTAGAACGCATCGTCGCGAAGCACCACCCACTCCATCGGCGCGCTACCGGCGAGAAAATCCTTGCTCAGGTTGGGGCGATCGACGGGCCCGGAGCTTTCGTTGCCAATGAGAGTGATCGCGCCCGTGTAACCCAGGCGTCGAAGCTTTTCGGCAGCCGCCGCGCCAGCGGCACCGGCGCCGACGATGGCGATGCTCGCCGGAGATTGCTGGGGCGCGGGCAAAGGAGCGAGAGATTGCTTTGCGCCGACCGACACGCGATCGCCGTTACGAGTCACCTCATAGCTCGCGATCGGATCGAGCGCAGGCGCGCCGAGTGCTTCGCCGGTTCGCAGATCGAAACAGGCGTGGTGCCACGGACAGCGCACGGTGTAGCCCACGACGATGCCGTCAGAAAGCGGGCCTTTGTAATGAGAGCAATTCGCTCCGAGCGCATGAAGTGATGAAGCCTTGCGTACCAGGATGACGGGGACGCCGTTTGCATGACCGAGCAGCGGGATGTTTTCCGGAACTTTGGATAATTCGATGCCCGCCGCGAAGTCGGGGCCGGACAGCTCAATCCGCATGAAACACTTCAGTCATTGTCGACCACCACTCGCCGAGCGTGGAAGTGGGCCATTTTTCCTGCATGGGCTCCATGAGCGCCCACCAGCGCTGCGTCGTCGGATCGGCCGCCATCGCGCGCATGTCGGCAGCGAAATCGTCGCCCACGTACTCGAAGTATGCGAACAAAATTCCGTCGCGCAGGTAGATGGAATAGTTGCGGATGTTCGAGCGCCGGATTTGCGCGAGCACCTCCGGCCACACCTGCGCGTGATGCCGCACGTAGTCGTCGAGATGTTCGGAGCGAAGTTTGAGGATCTGGCCGTAGCGTTTCATGGTGGGAGCTTACGCCGGGAACGGCACCAGCCCTACCTCCTTTGGGTTACGCGCGGGACGCCCGCCCGGGCGTTGTTGCGGGCCAGCCCAGATCCGAGAATGGCCACACCGAAATCCGGTTGAGCCTCAAATGAAACTTCCTGAATCACCATCCGCTGCTATCCCACCGCACGACTACCGACTGGCGCTGAAAAGCGCGGTGTCCTGGCTCGGTGATCGCTATCTGCTGGCAGACCCGCTGCCAAGGCGCACCGACTGGCGCAAGACACACTTCAATGAGTCGCGTCGGGGATTCGATACCCGCAATGGGAAGAGGCATTCGACCGCAACCGCGGCACGTTGATCGACCCGGGGATTGAGGCCGCGAGCCGGCTACTCCCATTTCCGCACTTACATTCTAGCGCCTGTCGCCGCGAATTGAACTGCCCACTTCGGTGGAGGACACCGTCGCGAGCGGAAGGTAGGGTGCGCGATCATGAATACACCCACCGCCCCAGTCACCATGCAGTTTTCCGGCTACCAGAAGCTGGTGGTCGGAATGCTGGCATTCCTGCAGTTCGCCGTGATCCTCGACTTCATGCTGATGTCGCCGCTCGGTGCGGTCATCATGCCGGCGCTGTCCGTCACGCCGGCCCAATTCGGCACTGTCGTGTCGGCCTACGCCTTCGCCGCCGGCATATCGGGCCTGCTCACCGCCGGATTCGCCGACCGGTTCGATCGGAAGAAGCTGCTGCTGTTCTTCTACACAGGCTTCATCGCCGGGACCGCCTGGTGTGGCATCGCGCAGAGTTTCGAATCCTTGCTGCTCGCGCGCATCGTCACGGGGTTGTTCGGTGGGGTGATCGGCTCCGTCGTTCTTGCCATCGCGACCGACCTGTTTCCGCCGCAGATGCGCGGCCGGGTGATGGGGTTCATCCAGACCGCATTCGCGGCCAGCCAGATTCTCGGCATTCCCATTGGCATCTATTTGTCGGCCCACTGGAACTGGCACGTGCCATTCCTCGCGTTGGTCGTGCTCGGCATGGTCGGCGGATTGCTCATCGCCTGGCAGATGAAACCGGTCGCGGATCATTTGAAGGTGCCGCAGGAACACAGCGCGTTCAAACACCTGTTGCACACGGTGAACGAACCACGCTACCTGCTGTCGTTCATCTCGGTTTTGTTCCTGGCGACCGGTGGATTCATGCTGATGCCGTTCAGCAGCGCCTTCACGGTGAACAACCTCGGGATCTCGTTGAAGGATCTGCCCATCGTCTATCTCGTGACGGGAATTGCGACGATGTTCGTCGGCCCGCTCGTGGGCAAGGCCGCCGACGCATTCGGCCCGCTGCGCGTGTTCTTCGGCGGCACCTCACTGACGATCGTCATGGTTCTGATCTACACGAACCTGAGTGTCACGACGCTGACCGTCGTGACCGTGATCAACGTCGTGCTGTTCATCGGCATCTTCTCGCGCATGATCCCGTTCCAGGCGCTGATGTCGCAGGTACCGGCACAAACGCAGCGCGGCTCGTTCAATGCGATCAACGCGTCCCTATCGCAGCTTGCGGGTGGTTTGGCATCCCTGGTCGCCGGGCACATCGTCCAGCAGGGGGCGGATGGGAAAATCCACCATTACGACATTGCTGGCTATGTCGTAGTCGCGACGTCTTTGACGGCCAGCGTACTAATGTGGCGCATCCAACGGGGCATCGCCGCGCGCGCCGTGGCGCCAGCTTGAGAGGATTCTTGCCGAAGAATCGGCGCGTCGAGCGGGTTGCCAACCGCTGACGCTGCCCGGAAGAATTTGCCGCACAGCTAGCCTGGATCTCGCCCGTCTGGGACACTCCGGCACATCATGTTGAAGCGCTGGTTCCATCGCACCGTGTTGTCGCGCCGCTGGCTGACGTTTCTCGTCATGGGATTCGCCTTCTTCGTCTTCGGTGCCGGCACGTACAACATCGTGATGCTGTTCAGCGCCAATGCTGACTTCATCTCACGCTACGGCTGGCAGGCGCTGATGGACGGCGCCGCGCTGCAGTTCGCCGAGCTCGTCGTCACCGGCTATCTGAGCATGGCTGCCTATGTCATCTTCAAGGTGTGCGAGCACCGACTCGCGCACGATCTCTCCACTGCCGCACCCGTAGACAATGCCGCGGCCAGGAAATCGATCAACAAGGTTCCAGAAGAATGAGGGATTGCCTGACGGCTACGCCCGGTGAGGGTAGATAGTCGCAGACTAGAGCCGAATACCCTCATCGGCGGGATCCGCGCGGTACGGCACGTCCGCATTGCTGACGAACGCCACGAGCGGCTCATCGGGCGACTACATTGCCACTTCCCCGGTCCTGATCGCTGGTCGACGCGACCGAAGTCTGTACCGATTGCGCAAGGCGCGAACGCGGTCACGATGTGCGCCAAGCGGCTGGCGCGTGACTCTTCTAGAATGGCGCCCCGCCAGTACCGGAGAAGTTCGTGATTCGCACCCTGCTGCAGGCAAAGCTGCTCCGCCGCCGGCGCGGCCCTGGATTTGCCAGTGCTCTTCTCGTAGTGGCATCCCTGATTTCAGCGGGATGTGCGACGACCGAGGGCGCCCGCGACGAAGCCGAGCCGACGCTGATCGACACGGCACCGGAACCTTCAGCCGAGGCGGCAGCGGCGGTCGCGGAAATGGCAACAGTCACGGAGGAAGACTCGAAGCCGGAAGACTCGAAGCAGAAAGAAGGCGAAGTTCCGCTCGCCGTCGCCGGATCCGAACGGGCCGACGAGAGTCTGGCCGAGGTCGTCGTTCAGGGTCACGTCCGCACTCGTGAGGAGGCGATCCGCGATCTCGTCACCGAAGCGCGCACCCTCCTCAGCGAAGTCGAACTCAAATTCATCCTGACCGGAAAGGGGAAACGCCAGGCACTGCGCGGGCGGCCCGTTGCATTTGCGCTCTGGAGCGAGGCCAGGCAGGAGTGGACCATCGCCCAAGTCGAACTCCCCCGGCCGCCCATGAAGTGGAAACCCGGCCGCAGGCCACTGCCCTTTCGCACTCTCACAGCGGGTATCGAGGCGCGGCATGTCAAAGGCAGCGGCGCGGAGCGACTCATGTTCGCCTTCTCGCGGGACGGAGAGCCGTTGAAGGTCTATGGACGCAAGTTCCCGGTATTCGACAACAAGCTGGTCAAACGCAAGCAGTGGGCTGCAGCCGTCCAGAGCGCCAAGACAATCGTCTATCTACCCTTCACCGAAGACACCTTCGATGCCGGTTTCGTCAGCAGCGGCAGGGAATTCCTGATGGCCACGGCCAGCAAGGCACTCGAAGAATTGCGGCTCGCGCAGGTGCGAAGCGCGGCATTTCCGGGGGAACTGCTCGCCGACACCATTCCTCCCCAGGTTGTCACGACCCTGGCCGTCATCGAGCAGACCGACGACCGGGACTACGTGCAGAAGCAGGAGCTCGCCTTCGATGAGGTACTCAGCCAATACGGACTCAAGCAGGAAGAGGCATATCGATACAGCGTCTCGAGCGCACGCGCCCTGGGCCCGATGCAATTCACCAATCGCCGCGGGAATGGGACCTACGCGTTGGTGGTGAGACGCTGCCCCGGCGCCAGACTCGACCCGGTGTTCGAAACCGGCGCGACACACCTGCTCAACGCCATGAAAGCCGCGATCTGTCTGCTGGATCTGGAGCTGGCAGGGATGCGGTCGGACATCCGGCTGGCTTATCAGGAGAACCCGGTCGTGCTGGGAATCTTTCCCGTTGCCGCATACAACGGCGGACCGCGCAATGTCACGAAACTCTACGGCGTGTTGTCGAGAATGAAGGTCAAGCTCGACGAACTGAGCCGACCGAACGTGGAGTTCGCCGACTCCTCGGTGAAATGTCCCTGTGTGTGGAAGGCCGAAGGCACTGCCGTCCGCCCGATGGCGATCCCGAGATACAACAACGAGAACCGCTGGTACATCGAGAAGTACCAGAGCATCGTGAGCTTATTCGAATGAGCGCCGAATCGCGCGAAGGTGGCAGGTAGTCAGCCGCTATTCGTGAGTTGCGCGCAAACATGCCGCGGCGAAAGATCTGGCTTACATCACGGCGCCAGCTGCTTCACCTTCGCTGCGAGCCCCAGGAATTTTCCGTACCGCTGCGCCGCCACCTGGATGCGTTGTAATTGCTCACGGTTGAATCGGGTCAGGGGCACTACCCCTATGTCGATGCGATCCTTCCTGATCTCGCGTCTCCAACTCCCGACGATGCGTCCCTCGATCACGATGGGCGCGCGGAATATTCCGTGGCCCGCCGCGACATGCCTGGCATGGACGGGATCGAGCGCCGCACTGCGATCGGCATATCCAACGGTAAATTCATCGTAGACCGGCAGTAGCTGGCAGGGTGCGCTCCGATGGGTCCGCCGTGGCGCACTCTTCCCTGACCACCAGGTCGTGTTGTTATTTTCCTCATCAGACAAGTGAGATCGAGCGCCTTCGATCGCGACGTTCGCATCCGCCACCGTGAGGCCGCTCCACCATACGAAGTCGGCGGGCGTCGCGGGGCCATGGTGCGCGAAGTAGCGCCGAGCGAGCAACGCGAGCGCCTCTTCGCGTTTCACGCTCGAAGGCGCAGGCACCCATTCATCGAGCAATACGAAAGTATGTTGTTTGCCGGCCATGAGGCCGCAGCAAATCAATCCTTCGTGGGCAAGCCACCAGAGAATATGCATTCCGCGTTGACGGTCGGTGGTGATGCCTCGCGCATTGAGTTGCTCGTAGAGGGCGGCACGCGTCAGCGCGCCGGCGCCGCTCAATGCCGTCTTCAAAATCTTGCTGGCGCGCTTGATCAAAGGTCGATCGATACCAAATTCGCGCAGCAATCGCGCGCCATTGCGCTGAAGAATTCGCGGCGTCAAGAGCTCGGTCAGCCAGCGAACGTCCTCCGCCGCGACGAAATGCAATGTGCCGCGCATCGGCCACGTCCGCACGATGCGCCGCTCGACGATCGCCTGTTCGACCTTGGCTTCGCACGGGCTGCGCAGACGAAGCCCGATTGCCCAGAGCGCGGAATAGTAGTCCTGTGCTTGAATAGCGCCGAGTGCCCGCACCACCTCCTCGGGAGTCTCGAAACGACATCCATCGATGTATTGATTGCGAAGGCGGCGTTGTGACAGGTCCATACACAAATCTAGCGCGAGACCACCCGCCTTTGACAGTCCCGCGTATTCCAGCTAATCGTCAATCGGCGATTTCACAACTGCCCGGGTCAGATACCCACCGATGCACAGCGCGGCAGTCATGGCCGCCATCGCCACTGCAATCATGACCGTCGGCTTGTCGATCCATGTCTCGGGCAACAGCGCGCTGAAATTTGCCAACGCGATCAGTACTCCCACGGTGGACGTGGCCGTGAGCAGGCGTCGCCGGGCCAGTTCAAGTTTCAAAGCCAGCAGATGCGCGCCGCCCGCCGCGAGCGCTGGCACAAGGCCGAAAATTTCCGCGGACACCAGCGCAAAGGCGGACCCGTTCCACGTGCCGGCGGTGAGATCGGCTCCCGCAGGATCAGCGGCGATGGCGAACACCGCGACCACTGCCAGACCGATTGGCGGGCCAAACACGGCGTAACTCGCGATGAGGCGCAGTTTCATGCCGGGATGCGCGAGACTACCCGCACCGGTTTCCTTCGCAGGCAGGCTACCCCGAGTTTCACGCGCATTGTCACGATCACCTGTCGAATATGGCGGCGCAGTCTATAACGTCGGCAGCCAAGCGAGCCAACCCCTGAGCATCGGCGCCCTGTTGATTTCGATCGCGGCGCGCGATGAGACGATAGTTAGAGGGTGGAAGATCGAGTAACATTCCCGGCCCAACAGGCACGCACGACCAAACTCAAGGGAATGCGGTGGCGGCGTCGCCACCAGATAGTAGCTTTTATGGAAAGCGAGGGAATTCACGGCATGAAAATAGTTACGGCGGCAGCTTGCGTGTCGATCTTGTTTTGCTCAACTGCGCAGGCGCAGAACGCCGATCCGCTGGCGCCGACAGGGAGCTGGACCGCTTACGCTGGCGGCCACGCGGCTACCCCGCCGATGGGCTGGAATTCCTGGAACGCCTTCGCCGGCACGGTTGATGAAGAAAAGGTGATGGGCTCGGCGAAGCGCATCGTCGACAGCGGTCTGGCGCGCAAGGGATATCACTACATCAACCTGGACGATGGCTGGATGGCCAAGCGCCGGCTGTCCGACGGCCACCTGATGCTCCGCGCCGACAAGTTTCCCTCGACGGTCGCGCACAGCAAAAAGACTCCGTCATTCAAGCCGTACACCGACAAGCTGCATGCCATGGGCCTTAAGGCCGGCATCTATTCCGATATGGGCCGCAACACCTGCACGCAAGCTTGGAGCCCCACCGACGAAGACCTGCCCAAAGGCAGCGTGGCGGAGCGCGAGGTCGGGCTCCACGATCACATCGAGCAGGATATTGCGATGTATTTCCGCGAATGGGGCTTCGATTACCTGAAGGTCGATGGCTGCGGCCTGCGCGACTTCGGCCCGAATTCGCCAAAAGTAAAAGCCGGCGTCGCTCGCCCGCTGACACCCATCATGGATCTCGGCGCCATTTCACGCACCGACGTCGTCGCGGTGCAGAGTCTTTTCCGTCAGGTTGGCGCGGCTATCGCGCGCAACCGGCCCGACGGCGATTTCATTTACTCACTCTGCATCTGGGGTGCGGCGAATGTGCGCGCCTGGGCGAAGGACGTCGGCAATACCTCGCGCACCAGCGACGACATCTCGCCGGCCTGGGGTCGCCTGGTGGTGAATTTCGACAGCGCCGTGCATCGCGCGCTCTACGCCCATCCGGGCTCGTGGAACGATCCGGACATGCTCTACATCGGCGCCGGCGATTTCGACGCGGATCACCTCACCGAAGCGCGCTCGCATTTTGCGCTCTGGAGCATGCTGAACGCCCCTCTGCTCATCGGCGCCGATCTACGCAAGACGCCGGACGTGCTGATGGAGATTCTTGGCAACGCCGACATCATCGCGCTCGATCAGGATGTCGCCGGCAATCAGTCGACAGTCGTCTATGACTCGAGCGATCTGCAAATTCTCATCAAGACTTTGAGCAATGGCGAAAAGGCTGTCGCGATTTTCAATCGCGGCTCAGGAGCGACGGACGTCAGCCTGCAGGCTACGCAGCTCAAGTACCGGGACGACGCGCCCGTCGAGATGACCGATCTGTGGACGAAGAAGCAGATCACCTTCACCAAGGAAACGAAGCTGCAGGTTGCGCCGCGCCAAACATTGATCTTCCGCGCGCGCGGGACCCGCACTCTGGCGGATGGGCTCTATCTATCCGAACAACCGGGCAAGGTGAACCCAGCCGTCGACGGCGTGACGCGCCCGATCGCCGATCCGACGATCTTCCGCACTGCCTATGGCTGGGGTGGTACGCATGGCGCCGGTGATCGGCCCCAATACGCCGGTTGGGGCGGCGCCCGCGCGGACAGCGCTCCTTATGGACAGACGCTGCAGGTCGCACGCGAGAAATTCCAATCCGGCATCGGAATCCTTGCCAATTCGCGCCTCGAAGTGCGCAATGACGGATATCGGCGTTTTGCCACGAAGGTGGGCGTTGATGATTCCGCGACGGACAAGACCAACGCGGTGATCTTCACGGTTTACGGCGACGGCAAGCGCTTAGGCGAAAGCCAGCCGCTCAAGTGGGGCATGCCAGCCGAGCCGATCGAAGTCGACGTCGCAAGCAGCAAGCTGGTCGAACTCGTCGCGCGCAGTGCGACCACCCAGAACGAGGCTCTTTCTGTCACCTGGGGCGAGGCCGCGCTCACCGGACGCTAACGGCCCCGGGCACGGCGGAGCTTCGCGCTTTGCGGAGTGTGCACACGTAATCGACCAGCGGCATAAGCCCAAGCCGAGCCCTTGCCGCATCAATCTCAGCGAGTTCGTTAGGTTCTGGCAACGTGAAGTCTCCAGCGAACCAGTCGAACTGCGTGCCATATCGCTGTGGTTTGCCGCTCGCCATCAAAACCCGGTCTGTGAGTCTGGCCAGGTCATTGGCCGGTAGCTCCCAGGCCGAAAATCGCTGCTCCAACACCGGGAGCAACTCGCTTTGGAGCTTCGGATCTTGGTCGGCGTGTTGCAGGAGTAGCCATGCGAAATGAACCCCTTGATTCCCGACCTGTGCCGCCGTCGGAAAGCCCTTCTCTGAGATGACCGTGCGAATCCAAGCTACGTTTTCGGCGTCGATCGACTCCACTTCGTCCGCAAGTTCTGCGCTGCTCTGATCAGCCAACCACCGCTTCCGCGCCGCCTGATCCTTCTCGACTCGTAACCGTAAATCCTCGAGTAGCGCCCCCTCAGAAATTACCGGGTTCCGGTCGCCTTCGGAGTGCCCCGCCTTGTCTCCACTCTGGTGATCCCGCTGCCAAGAGATGGCGCCAGGACAGTCCTCAACAGGTTGCGCTTCGCCTGCCTGATCTGCCGAACATGAGAGGCCGGCGACTACTACCGCGAGAAAGGCCGAGCACTTGCGATAGGTCATAGGCAAGGGCACGCAACCAAGCCCATGCGAATCGGCCCCTGGGCCATATCACTTCGCGTCAACGGTCGTGATCCGAATTTCGTCGGCGGCGAGGAACTCGCCGTCGCGCGGTCCGCTGAATCGGATGGCGGCGATCGCGGGCGCTTTCACGGTCAGCTTTAGAAATGGAATCGGATCAGCCGGGGCTTTGCGGCCGGGCACGGCGGCGACCGACGCCTTGTCGACCACCTCGCCATTCTTGTCGAGTGCCTCGAGCAATGCCGGGCACCCGGTCGAGCCCCAAAGCACGAGCGTGACCGCGGAAGCGCTGCTTGGAAAAGTGGCTTGCACCGGGATGGCCTGTTCGTTTGCCATGGCATTCAGGATGCCTTTGTGATTGGTCGCGAGGTGCGGGAAAAACATGATCCGCCCCTGCGCCTTGCTATGAGCAAGTGGCGCGGCGAGGTTGAAGACCACACCTTTTTCGGTCCACGTGGGCACGGGCTTACCGATTTCTGCCTGCTCGAAGTCGATCACGATCTCCGCAGCGCGAGCAACGGGAACAACGCCGAGCAGAGCCACAAACAGTATTGCGACGCTTCGGCTCATGTCATCTCGAGGCCGCGCATCGAGCCGGTCGACGAGGCGAACTTGTCCTCGTTCAGACCCATGCGCTGGAGCATCGAAACGAAAAGATTTGGCAACGGGTAGTTTTGTGCCCGATCGAAGGCGAGATGCTGACCATGGCGGAAACCGCCGCCGGCAAACAGCGTCGGCAGGTTGATCGTCGAGTGCGCATTGGCGTCACCCAGGTTCGAACCATAGAGAATCATGGTGCGTTCCAGCAGGCTCTCGTCACCTTCATTCACGGCTGCGAGGCCACCGAATAGATTGGCGAGCAGCTTCATGTGCCATTCGTCCAGCACCTTGAGCTGCGCGAGCTTCTCCGGTGTTTTTCCGTGGTGGGAGAGATTGTGGTAGCTGTCGGTGAGCGTCTCGCCGGGAATCGTGACGACCGGTGTGCCCACACTGTTGACCATCAACGTGATCGCGCGCGTGGAGTCCGTCTCGAACGACAGCCGCGCAAGGTCATACATGGCTTTCATCTTGTCCATGTATTGCGCTGGACTTCCGATCTCGGCCGGCGCGGCAACATTCACGACCGGTTTCGGTTTGCCCTCCCAATCGCGCGACTCCTGGAGGCGGTGCTCGAGATCGCGGACGCTCGAGAAATACTGCTCGAGACGGCTTTGGTCACGCGCGCCCACTTCGCGTTCAAGCTCTTTCGCCTGCTCTGCGACCGCGTCAAGGATGCTGCGACCGGTATCGATCCGGTGTATTTGAGCCGCGACCTGTTCGGGCGTGCCCTGCAGGAAAAGCTGATTGAAAACATCAGACGCCCGCTCTTCGGGCGGGATGGCGACACCCGTGCCGGTCCACGACAGGCTGCGTGCCGATCCATTGATTGCGAGTGTGAGCGAAGGAAACCGCGTGAGAGTACCGATGCGCTCCGCAATGTACTGGTCGAGCGAAATGGTGTTGCGGAAGGAACTGCTCGCCGGGTGCGCGGCGGCGGTGAGGAAGCTGATGTCCGAGGGATGTCCACCATCCACGTTCGGATGCGAGACGCCGCTGATCACGGTGAAGTGGTTGCGGTGTGCCTCCAGCAGTTTGAGATAGGGCGAAGCCACGTATTCGCGACCCGCGTCGGTCGGGAAGAACAGATCGGGCCGCACGCCCAGATTGTTGCAGATGGCGAGCATCCGGCGCGGCTTGGCGTTGGACGTGAGGGAAGAGGATGCGGCACGCGCGGTCGCCGGGTGCATCGCGTCCAGCAACGGCAGCGACATCGCGACGCCCGCCCCTTGGAGAAAGCGGCGGCGTGAGATTGGCTGTCGGGTGACGATGAAGGGTACCGAAAATTTCATGTTCACGTCATTTGGTTTGGAACAATTCGCTGCGCACAATTTCCTCGACCAGGGTGCGCACGCCGTACTGTCGCGCGCTGGCGCGCTTCAGGATCTGCTCGAGTTCGGCGCGGTCGGAAAAGCGCACTGGCGCACCCGTGGCGAAGACCACCAACTGCCTGGCGAGGTTTCGCGCAACCGGCACCTCGTCGCCGATGATCAGTCGCTTGAACTCCTTTACATCGCGGAAACCCCGGCCGTCGGGTAGTTCGCCAGTAGCGTCTACCGGCAGCCCGTAGTGAAACGCGAATGCCTGACCGTCCAGTCCGAAGCCGGGCTCGGACTTCACGTTCTCGGCGACCGCCCGGTAGCTCACTCGGTGCGCTCCCATCACATCGAAACTTTCGAGCGCGAAGCCCGACGGATCCATCTTGCTATGGCACGACGCGCAAGTCGGATTGTCGCGGTGCTTGGCGAGCTGCTGGCGGATGGTGACCGCGCCGCGGATGTCCGGATCGACAGGCTTCACGCTCGGCGGTGGCGGGCGTGTCTCGATCCCGAGGATCCGCTCGGTGATCCAGTGGCCGCGCAGCACCGGCGAGGTGGTAGTGCCGTTGGCGGTGACCTTGAGCACGCTGGCCATCGTCATCAGGCCGCCACGCTCACTGCCGCGCGGCAGTGCGACGCGACGCATCTTCGCGCCCTGCACGCCTGGGATGCCGTAGTGGTTGGCGAGCCGCTCGTTCAGATAGGTGAAATCCGAGGCAATGAAGTTTCGCGCCGGCAGATCCGCGCGCAGCAGTTCGGCGAAGAACAGCTGCGGCTCTTCCAGCGCGGCGAGCTTGAGCGGCTCGTCCAGCTCGTAGTCGTTGTAGATAGTCGCAGAGGGCGAGGTGTCGTCGATCTTGCGCAAGTCGAGCCAGTAGTCAGTGAACGCGTCCACGAACCGGCGCGACTTCGGGTCGTTGAGCAACCGCTCGGTCTCCGCTCGCAACACCTCGGGCTTGTGCAGCTCACCGTTTTCGGCGCGGGCGCGTAGCGCGGCGTCTGGTGGGGAGTTCCATAGAAAGAGTGACAGGCGCGTGGCGAGAGCCCAGTCGTCGAGCTTGCCCTGCTGCTCCTCGACAAATACAAAACCAGGAGACGCCAGCACGCCGGTGTAGGCGGTGAGCATCGAGCGTGCGAAGCCTGCGCCGAACTCGAATTCTCGATTGAACAGCCCGAGGAACCGTTGCACATCGGAGTCCTTGATGGGTCGCCGGTAAGCAATCTGAATGAAATTGCGCAACAGTCGCTCGGCGTCTTTTTGCGGGGTCGAGGTAGTCACTTCGACGGTCACGACGCTGGCGCTGGGCGGGCGCGCGAATCCGATCGCTTCCGCAGCACTGCGTGTATTGCCGCGCGTATTGTCCTGCGGAGGCCACGTGTCCAGAGGCACGCCGCCCTTCTCGCCCGCGCCAAGGCGCCGCATCGACAGGTCGCCAAACAAGAGTTTGTATCCACGCAGGGCGTCTGCATCTTCCAGCGGCCCGGTCACCTCCAACCATTGCACGGCGTAGCCGGGCATGCCGTCCTGGGTCGCGAGTGGATTCACATACTGCTCGTCGCTGCCATTGACGCGCGTACGAAAGAGCCGCATCGCGTCAGAGCGAATGCCCTCGCCGCCCGCGAGTTGCACCTCGATCTCGCCAACGGACGGCTTCGGCGTGAAGTCCATGACCCCGACGGGCCGCGTCTGGCCGGAGCTCTGCGCGTAGATTCCTATCGGTTCGTTGTTGCGGCCGGGCCAGATTTCGTCAGCGTTCGGCCGGTGCCAGACTGGCAGCCAGTACACCGGCGCCTTCTCCGCACCCTGGCCCGCGTAAAACCAACGTCCGATTCCGCCGCCGCTCACCCACACCGAGTAACCCTTCAGCCGGATGCGATAGCGCCCGGCGGTCGGCGCGTTGAAACCCCAGCTGTAAAAGCCGGCATCGCTGAAGATGCTGGAAACCTTGCCCACGGCCTCGCGCTCGCGCGTCTCCGGGCTGGTGTTAGGCGCACGTCCGGCGCGCACCTCGGGCTGCGCGTGCGAGTCGAGCACGGGAAACATGAGGCGGTCGGGCAGCGTGCCGTTTTCGCGCGGTAGATAGCGCGGCGCGATGGCGTCGCGCGCGTAAATCTTGCGCACGGAGTTCTCTGGCCGTTCGAGTGCCGCCGACATCGCCTGGCGCATCGCGTAGTCCGCCGCGATCAGGTAGCGCTCCATCTGCACGAAGGATACGTCGAGCGCCTCGCCGCTCTTGTTGAACCGATACGCTTCGCCGTCGAGAGGCAGCTTGTCCTTCACCTGTGCCCACGGGACGTTCAAGAGATCGCGAAGCGCGTTTTCGTATTCGTAGCGGTTCAGCCGGCGCTGGATCGCGCGGCCGTCCCGGGCCGCGACTTCCTTCTCGAAGGCAGTGAGAGAAGACGACACGGTGTGCGTGAACGTCGCGAGGTCCGTCGGCGCGGGGCGTAGCTTTGCCTTCTTTGGCGGCATTTCGCCGGCAACGAGACGGTCCACCACCCTGACCCAGGTGGCAAAGTTGTCCCGGTTGCCCGGCTCGTAGTTGAGCTCGCTCAGGTCCAGGCCACCGCTCTTATCTTCGTAATGACACTCGGAGCAATATTGTTCGAAGAATTCGGCAGATACTTTTGCGGGTCCTTCGTCGGCAAGCGAAACGCCGCACAGCAACGTGGCAGCAATGAAGGCGCGCAGTGCGCCACCCATTCCGGGCCGACGCCGTCTTGTCGCGGAACAGCGATCTGAAGGGATGCTACGCACGGCGCCAACGATACCAAATAGGCGCAATGCCCGATGGGGCCTTCGACCAAAGTCCCATTGAGCCAATGTGACGGGTCGCGCGGTTCGCTACGGCAGCGCAAATACCACGTAGCTGCCAGGCCCGGAGGACGCCTGCGCAGCGCTGCCGATTTCCCGTGAGCGCAGTCCCCAGGCGAGCGGCGTGGTCGCGTTGACGACGAGGTAGTGCTTGCCGCCCACCGCGTAAATGGCCGGCAAACCCTCGCTCGCCATCGGCAATGCCGCCGACCACAACACTTCGCCAGTGCCGGCGTCGAAGGCATAGAACCTGCCGTCGCGCGCCGTGGAAAAAACAATCCCGGTGGAAGTCACGATCATGCCCTGGCGCTGCGCGCCGCGAGGCATGCCGGTATTCTGACCACCGGCGTTGGCGACCTCGCGATCCTGACCAAGAGGTCTTTTCCACTTGATCACGCCGCGGTTCAGGTCGTACGCCATGATGCTCGACCATGGCGGCGCCAGTAGATAGGGATAGCCAAGACCGTAGTCGGTGAAGTAACGATCTGTCGGCGCTTCCACACCCGCGGGATACGGCTGCCGCGGATCGACCGGCGACCGCGGCGCCGCCTCCGGCCGGCGAACGCCGCCAGAGGCGACCACTGGCCCTGAGGGCATCGCGGCCGGCGCATCATTCGGACGGCGCGCGCCGCCTCCGCCGAGAAAGGCCAGCACGTCCCTGATCTGATCGTCTTCGATGTGTCCGAGGGGCGGCATGCGTCCACCGCCATACAACACGATGCGGCGCAGTTGCGTGAATTCGACCTGCCGGCCGGCCTCCAGCAATGAAGGCGCTGCCGGTGTGCCGGCGCGGTCTTCCCCATGACAGGCGGCGCAGCGCTCCTGGTAGATAGCCATTCCCCGCTCGATTTCTCTGGCGTCGGGCGCTGCGGCAAGACCGCGACCACCGGCGACATAGCGATCCGCCTGCGGCGTGAGTTTGTAAAACGAAGGAAAGTCCTGGCTGAGCACGTAGAGGATGCCGGCGCGCGGATTGGCGGCCGTGTTGCCCCAGTTCGTGCCGCCCACCGCACCCGGCACGACGGCCGTTTCCACCAGCGCCGGCGGTGTGAACAACCCCGTGCGCGCCTTGGTGATGCGCTCGCGCCAGGCCGCGCGTTCTGCATCGTTGATCAGATACGGCGTGAGATCGTCCGCCTTCACCACCTGGCGCCCGCTTGGTGGCAGCGCCGAGAAAGGCTGTGTCGGCCAGGCCTGCTCGCCGGGCACGTCGCTGGCCGGCACGGCGCGCTCGTCGATCGGCCAGACGGGTTTGCCCGTGACGCGGTCGAAGACGAACACGAAGCCCTGCTTCGTGGCCTGCGCGACGGCGTCTATCTTCTTGCCATCCTTGCGCACGGTGAGGATCTGCGGCGCGGCGGTCAGATCGTAGTCCCACAGATCGTGGTGAACCGCCTGGAAGTGCCACAGCCGCTTGCCGGTACGCGCGTCGAGCGCCAGCAGACAATCGCTGAACAGATTCGCGCCGATGCGATCCGCGCCGTAGTAGTCGTAGGTCGGTGACGCCACTGGAAAATAGGCGATGCCACGCTTCACATCGAGCGAGATCTCGCCCCACACATTGACGCCACCGGCGTACTTCCAGGCGTCCTTGGGCCAGGTGTCGAAACCGAATTCGCCCGGCTGCGGAATGGTGTGGAAGGTCCAGACCAGCGCCCCCGTGACCACGTTGTAAGCGCGCAGGTGGCCGGGCGCCGAGAAATAGGCCTCGCCCGTCGCGCTGCCAAGAAGAATGAGGTTTTCGAAGATGCGTCCGGGCGTCGACGAGGCCACGCGGCGGAGAGTATTCGGGTCGCGCCCCAATCCCTGACGCAGGTCGACCAGGCCCTGCGTGCCGAAAGTCAGGATCGACTTGCCGGTGCGCGCATCGATGGCCTGCAACGTGTCCTCGAGCGTGAATAGCAAACGCCGGTCCTTGCGGTCCTTGCTCTCCCAGTAGTTGATGCCGCGGTAGGTGATGCCGCGCAGGTAGGCGTGAATCCACAATTCCTTACGCGTCACCACGTCGATGGCGACCAGCGAACCGTTCTTCGCCAGCACGTACATGATGTTGTCGACGATGAGCGGGCTGAATTGGTAGGGACGCTCGTCGCCGGTGGGATAGGTCCAGGCGACGGCGAGCTTCGACACATTGGCCTTGGTGATGTCCTTCATCACCACGTACTTCGATTGATCGGGTCCACCACCGAGCTCGCGCCAGTCCTGCGCGTGGGTGGAGGAATTCACGATCAGCAGGAACGCCGCGAGCCGCGCGACCCCACCGGACTTCATTGCGGAGGCGGCCGGGCGCCGGGCGACACATCGCTGACGTCGGGCGTCGGCGACTGAATGCCGGCTTTGGGAATTTCGATGTTCGCGGCCCACGCAATCCCGTTCAGCAGAAAGCGGCGGTAATTGTCGAGCGCGAGATTGTCGCGGAAATCCAGCCCGCCAAACACGAAGCCGCGGCCGCCGTCGTCGCGCTGGTAGGCGAACGAGGCGACCTGCGGTCCCATCGCGAACCGATCCGCTTTCGGAGTGGCTAACAACAAATCAACGCGACGCCGGTCGTTCGGCAGCAGGAAGCGGCAGAAAACTTCGTCGCGATACGTCCAGGATTTCACCCCGCGCAGGATGGGATGTCGGGACAGCGGCTTCATCGACCACTCATCCACGGGATTCTTGGAGGCGCCCTGAACCCACAGACCGCCGGTCCACTTGAGGTAGTACTCGCGCGCGCGGGAGTTTTCGGCCCAGGTGGCATAGTGCAGCAGGACCACGCCGATCCTGTTCCGGCTTATGAGCTCGTCGAGTGATTTCAGGTACGCGGTCGTTTCGGCATCGTATCCACGGTAGTTCGTCGAGGGATTCTGCGGAAACAGCGGGTGCGTTTCGTTCTCCGCGCGGTCCGAGCTGCTCTCGATGACGATGGCCGCCACGTCCTTGAAAAGGTCCAGGTCGCGCGGCACCTTGCCGACGAAAACCTGCGTGGTCACACCCGGCAGGTTCGAGGCGTTCTCGAGGGACTGCGCCAGGGTGCGCAGATCGCGCTCGTACTCGTGTCGTCCGGGCGCGCCGTGATCCCGGGCGCCCGCCAGGAACAGGATCTTGTGGGTTTGTGCGAACGCGCCCGATGCGGCGACCAGGCCGAGCGCGCATACGGCCGCGGTTTTGAATGCGTTCATCATAGGTTTGCGCGCACACGCTGCAGCAGCCAGTCAGCGATTTTTTCGTCGTCCAGATCCTGCTCCTTGCGGCTCCATTGCTCGACCAGGTAGATGCCCTTGAAGCCGGCGCGTTCACACAGCTGCACGCAGCGATCGAAGTCGTAAGAGACGTGCGCGCCCTGCGCGTCGAAGTCCACGGCTTTCGCCGAGACCACATAGGCATAGGGGAGAATTTTCGCCAGCGATTCCCACATGGTCTCGATCGGGTAGTTGCCGAAGTCCGGCAAGGTGTAGAAGTTGCCGGGACCTGCGGCGTCACGAATTCGCAGATGGATATCGGGATCCATCTCCAGGCCAAAGTGATTTTCCGTGAGCAGCGGCAACCGTTTCGAAATGCAGTACAGGTTCACTTCCTTCATCGAGGCGATGCTGTTCTCGATGGAACTGCCCGTTCGTCCGGGATTGATGCGTATCGCACGGCTGCCGAGGAACGCGGCCGCGTCGATCCATGCGCGCGCCAGCGCGAGACTTCGCTGACGCTCCGCTTCATCCGTGCTGGCAAGGTCGTACGCTCCGTCCACCTGGATATCGATGAGTTCGGCGCCGGCGGCATGGACGCGGCCCCGCAGCTTCTTCAGGTACGGAATCTCGAGCGACTCGAAGTGATGGCTCCAGAATTCGAGCTTGCGCACTTTGAAGCGCTCCCGGTAATACGCCGGAACGTTCAAGAGCGTCAGTGGTTGCTCGAGCGGGGCACGCGCTTTGGGCCTGGTCTGCGCAAAGCGATTACGGAATATCACCGTGCCCATGCCGACCCGATCGCCGGCAGAACGCGCGGCGCGAGCGGGGCTCAGCCCCGACGAGACGGCTACCAGGAAGCCGCCGACGCGGAACAGGAGATTTCGTCGAAGCACGCGCTCCCCCTTTTGGATCCGAGTGAATGTACCACCCGCCGGACTATCACCGCTGGTGGGAGCTCATTTGGCTCGCATGATCACTACTGTCTTTTTCCGCGTTCGCTCAATCGCTCTCTTTCGCGCGCAGGCCGGTGCCCAGCTTGCGCAACAGGTTTGCAAGAGCCAGCCGTTCGGCCGCAGCCAAACCTTCAATCGCCTGACGAGCCTCCTCGAAGCGAATCGCGATGATCTTGTCGACCAGCTTGAGCCCTTGCGGGGTAAGGGAGGCCATCAGTGAACGCCGGTCACTATCTTCGAGGTTGCGCGCCAGCAGTCCGAGTGCTTCAAGGCGGTTGAGACAAGCCGTCATCGCGCCGGATGTGATCAACACAGATCTTCGCAGCGCGGTGGGCGTGAGCCGGTGTGGTGCGCCCGAGCGGCGCAACGTGGCGAGAACGTCTAGATCGGTGTACTTGAGGCCGGTTCCCTTGAGCCGTTGGTTGGCTCGCGCTTCCAGCAGCCGGCCGAGGTGGAGCACGCGACCGACTATTGCCATCGGTGCTGCGTCCAGATCCGGGCGTTCGCGTCGCCAATCTTGCAGTAGCGAATCCACAAGGTCGCGGTCGCGGGCACCAGTCTTTCCAGGAATCGGCTTTTTCTTCATGACGCGCTTTCCGCCCGTTGTGAAACTATCTCAATATAAAGTAACTTGACGTGAAGATATATGCCGGCGAACATCGCCGTCCGGAATCAGGAGTCCGATCCCATGCAAAACGCCTTCGCCTTGATCATGCTCTCGATACTGACATGCGTTGCGCTACCGGCCGAAGCTGCGAGTCCGCACCGGGCGGGGGATATCGTGCTCGACCCCAAATCGGTCGTCATGATCGAAGGCATTCCGGTCGAATACGAGCTCGGCACTCTCTTCGTCCCGGAAAATCGCGCCGCCGCAACGAGCCGGATCATCGGCGTCGGTTTTGCGCGCATGAAGGCACTCCGCTCCACCGGTGCGCCGCCGGTGTTCTGGTTGCCGGGCGGCCCTCCTCTTAGTGTGCTCGGCGCCTTCGGCGGTCATGACGGTAGCGCGCCAGGCAGATTGCAGCTGTGGGCATCTTTCGGCGCCGTTGGCGACCTCGTCGTGCTCGAACAACGTGGGTATTCAATACGCGGCGAAATGCTCGAATATCCAACCGAGTCTTCCCCTTTGGATCTTCCGGCCTCCGTTGAGGCGGAGACTCGAGCCGAGATCACCTTGGCCGACAAGGCAGTGGCGGCCAATCCCGACAAGGATCTTGGCGGCTACACGCTCGTTCAGCTCGCCGACAAGATTTCGCTGTTTGGTGGCAGCTTCGCCTCGCAGTGGAGCCTCGCGGTAATGCGGCTTTATCCGCAGACCGTGGCGCGCGCGGTGTTGTCCTCCGCCGAACCTCTCGATGGCTATGACGTGCCATCGCAAATCTTCGCGGCGTTGCAACGCATTGCATTCGACGCCGACCGCGATCCGGGCCTCAAACTCTATCTACCGCAAGACGGCATGATGGGTGCGATCCGCGCGGTGCGCGATCGATTGGCAGCCGCCCCGGCAAGGGTGACGGTCAAAGGCGAGAATGGGCAAACGCAGGTCGTCACGCTCGGAGCGCAAGACTTTCAACTTGCGCTGCTGACGCATACACAAGATGGCGTGGATTGGCCCGCATTCATCCTCGCGATCTACCATCAGCACTATGAAGATTGGGCGCGCGAGGTGATCGGGCAACGGCAGTCGGGTGCGGAGGGCTTGATCCGGCCGCTGATCGACACCGCCACCGGCGTGACGGCAGAACGCCTGCATCGGCTGCGCACGGATCCGGCCATCGATTTTCTCGGGACCTGGGCTTTCGATATCGATGTCGCTTCTGCAGCGGCCTGGCCAACGCCCGATCTCGGAGATGACTTTCGTACCACGGTGTCCAGTGCGATTCCCGTTCTGTTCGTTCATGGCGATTGGGACATCAGCACACCCATCGACAACGCGTTGAGCCTGCTGCCGTATTTTCCGAAAGGACATGTGATCCAAGTCCATCGTGGCGGACACGACGGCACGTTCTATCAGCTCAGGGAGCAGCCCGCGCTCAAGAAAGCCGTCTACGATTTTCTGCGCACCGGGGCGATGAAGAACTTTCCGGCAACCGTGGCGTTGTCGCTGCCGAAATTCACCGTCCCGTCGTTCCCGGCTCCGCGCCAGCGCTGAGCTTGGTAGAACGCTGTGCGCGCGGGATGCGCCGATTCGGTAGATAGAGCGCGTCGGCCGGCCGTTGTCTCACCTCCGTCGTCGACACCTCGTTCAGATAGCCCATACAGCGCGGTGAGGTGCAGCTTCCGGTGGCTGACCGCTCTCTTCGGACCGCTGAATCCGCTTGGGGCTGGCAGGCGACATCGAGACCGGCTCGAGTCGGTTGCGCGCTGGCGTCGGCGCGATTGACGCAAATGACCCCGGTCGCACTCGGTTCTCTTCGTCCGACAGCCGATCCGGCGGTGTCGGCAGGCGGTCAGTCTGCGAATGGGTCCGAGCTATCGCCGTAGCGCATGGCGGTGACGAAATATTGCATTGGTCCCTGAGAGGGTCGCTGCCTATCATCAAACTGCTCAATTGATGAGGGGAGATCAAACATGAACACGAACAAGCTGCCTCGAAGGATCACCTGGGGCTGGGCCATGCTGTGCTCGATTCTCTGGCTGGGTGCGCCAGCGCATGCCGCGAGCCCAATGCAAAAGTATGTCGACGCGATGCAGCCGGGTATCAACCTCGGCAATACGCTCGACGCGATTCCCGATGAAACCTCTTGGGGCAATCCGCTCGTCACGCAAGGTCTCATGCAACGATACGCCGCAGCGGGGTACAAGAGCATCCGCATTCCGGTCACGTGGACGGATCACATGGGGCCGGCGCCGATGTATGCCGTGGATCCGGCGTGGATGGATCGCGTGCAGCAGGTCGTGGATTGGGCGCTCGCGGCCGGACTCCGCGTGATGATCAATGAGCATCACGATTCGTGGCAGTGGATCAGTGCGATGCCCACGAACCACGACGCCGTGCTCATCCGGTTCACCGCGGTGTGGACGCAGATCGCCGAACGGTTCGCCAACTACCCGAACACACTGATGTTCGAGAGTGTCAATGAGCCGCAATTCGCCGGCGTCGACGATGCGACGGGGCGGGCTCTCCTTGATGAATTGAACACCACGTTCTTCGATGTCGTTCGATCGAGCGGTGGCATGAACTCCACGCGGCCACTCGTGCTGCCCTGTCTGCACACGAATGCCGGGCAGGAGAACCTTGATTCACTCGCCGCCACGATCGCGAAACTGAGCGACCCGAATCTGATCACGACCACTCACTTCTATGGATTCTGGCCCTTCAGCGTAAATATCATGGGGTATACGAAGTTCAACTCCCCAACGATCGACGACATCGTCAAGAGCTTCGATGCCGTCTACAACACCTTTGTGGCGAAGGGCATTCCATCCGTCGTCGGTGAATTCGGGGTGCTGTCCAACACCAGTGTTCAACGCGGCGAGGCTCTGAAGTACCACGAGTACGTCACGCAGTACGCCCGCTCGAAGCGCCTTGCGCACATGTTCTGGGATACCGGTGGGTTGATCGACCGCACTACGTATCAGGTGAAGGATCCTGATCTGTACAGGACCATGATGCAGACCGTGAAGGGTCGCGCGACGAACGCGGACACTGACTCGATCTTCCTGAATAGCGACGAGCAGAGCGGGAAAAAGACGATCAACCTCAATCTGAATGGCAACAGATTCGTCTCACTGAGAGACGGGTCCACGACCTTGCAGCAGGGCGTTGACTATACGATCGAAGATAGCGCTCTCACGATCAAGAAAAGAGCGCTCGACAAATACGCTGCCGCGCCCTTCGGCGAGAAGACCGTGCTCACCGTCAATGTGAGCTCAGGCCCAGCGTGGAAAGTGTTCGTGCGGTATACCGGCTCGCCCGAGCTCTCGTCCGCTTCGGGGACGACGGGCGCCGCCCTGGTGATCCCAACTGCCTTCAACGGCGATCTGCTGGCCACGATGGAGGCCAGGCGCGCGGACGGCAGCCCCGCCGGGCCCGCCAACTGGACTCCTTTCAAGGAGTGGGGTGTGTTTCTGCCTAACTACACGAACGACACCATCACCGTCACCGACAAGTTCTTTGCGGGAGAGCCTGCCGGGACGATCAATCTCAGATTCCATTTCTGGAGCGGTCGGGTCGCCACTTACGCGCTGACGCTTCAGTCCGGCGGTTCTTCAGGCGGTGAAGATCTCACCATCTACGACAACAGCCTGGCACCCGGCTGGCAGTCCTGGAGCTGGGCAACGGTCAACTTTGACAATGCAACAGTCGCGCAATCCGCACCTAACTCCATTGCCGTCGACGCCACGGCTTGGGGATCCTTGTACCTCGCCTATCAGGGCACGCCGCTTGATACCTCGGGTTACAACACACTGACGTTTTGGGGGAATGGCGGCCCCAGCGGCGGACAGAAAATCACGGTCAGCGCGGCGGTCAATTTCAATGGCGATGGCCTGCCGTCGTACACCATCGAATCTCTACCCGCGAATACCTGGCAGAAGTACGAGATTCCTCTCGCCGCGCTGGGTGTCCAGGGAAGTTCGAATATCAGCAACTTCGGCTTCATGAACACTTCGGGCGGAACAGAGCCGACGTTCTACATCGACGAGATCAAGCTTTCGCCGACCAACTCTTCGACGCTGCTGCACGTCACAGGCCTGGCGATGGCAACGACGCCGCCGAGCGGGTCATTCAAGATCCGTGACCTGAATGTCGAGAAAGACGATGGATGCACTCCCTTGCAGCACAAGGTCCGGGTGCGTAACACCGGCACTCAGCCGGCCCTTGGACCGATCTACCTCGTGCTCAAAGGGTTGTCGCCCAATACGACCTTGGTGAATGCTACTGGTTTGACCGGGAACATCGTCCCAGCAGGCGAACCCTACATCCTCGTGACAACAGGAACTCTCGTTCCCGATCAGAAAGCAAAGGTCACGCTCGACTTCAGCGCTCCGAGGCCGGGCGGCGACATCACCTACACGCCACGAGTGCTGAGCGACGGGATGGCGCCGTAAGCATCGCGCTGGAACAAAGGGAAGAGCAGCTGCAAGGCTGCCCTTCCCTTCAGACGCATGCTTCATGGTTCACGTCTCCCAACTAATGCGTCTGGGGTCGCGGACGGGAACACTCTGCATGCCGAACGGCTTTCTTCTGGCTGCGATCGTGGTCTTCCGCCCTTCTCGTCGGCCTATCAGCGACGAGATCGATCCGCCATACTTGCGCGGCAACGAGAGGGGGTTCATGAACGTGCGTTTATTCGGGTTGCTCGTGCTTCTGTCGATGACGTCGATCGCCGGTGCCGACGCGCCGCCGCCGGACATCAGCAAGACTCTCACAATGGCGAAAATGCTGAGCTTGGCGCCTCAGCCGCGGGCGGAATTCGTTCGGCAATGGGATGCGTTGCGTGACGCCGAGCTCGCCCGGATTGCGAGCGCGGGAGGCGGAGCGAAGGCGGACCTCGCGGACGCAAAGTTGAGGTTGGCTTTCCGGCATGCGCAAGGACGCGTGATGTATCCGTTCTTCCATTGGCGTGAGACGGACGTTGCCGAGATCGAGCCGGACCCAAGCCTTCCGGCGGTATTGGCGCAGCTGCCCTCGATCAACGCACGGTTGTGGGAATTTCGCGAAGTGCGTGAATACCTCGACGCGCGCCTGCACGAGCTCGCGCGCCAACACCTCGAGCACGATCCAGATCTCGCGCAGGGCGACGCGCGCTGGCTGCGTGCCGAGCTGCGCTCGCTGGATGCGCTGCTTCCGGCGCGGGGCCTCTGGATGCAGCAAGCTGGTGTGCTGCTCGCGAAGCACATCGATGACGACGGCGCCTACGGAGTCGACCAGCCGATGGGATGGTGGCTGGCGCGTTCTCCGCCAGCGGACACCGTAGCCAAGATCACCGCGACAATCGAAGCGGACCGGGCACATCTGCGTGGCACCCGTACGGTGAAGTATCGGGAAGTCGGCGGCGCGCCGCTCTTCCTGCACATCCTCGAGCCCGCGACACCGCGCGCCGCGCCGCGCCCAGCAATGTTGTGGCTGCATGGCGGCTCGGCGACTGAGGGCACTTGGTGGCACTCGCCCGTGACGACCGAGGCATTGCTGAATTCGGGAGTGGTAGTTGTCGCCGTAGATCTCACGACCGGCAACCGCTTCGATCGGGATGCCGACCAGCTGACCGATGCCAGTGAAGCATTCGACTACGTCATGGCGCATGGCGCGGAGCTCGGCATAGATACGCGAAGGGTCGGCGTCGCGGGGTTTTCCTCGGGCGGGTCCGTCGCGCTGTTGTTAGGCACGCGCGGTGCGGCTCCGTCGGCGATGCGCGCCGCTTTGTCCTCGAACCATCCGCGACCTGCCGCCGTCATCGTCAGCGGTGCGTGCGCCGACCCGTTGAGCGGTCGCGAAGATGGCTACTTCAAAAAGACGGCGGGCAAGCTCGGCGATCCGGCGGATTTCTCACCGTTTGCACAATTGCGCAGCGGTCTGCCGCCTGTACTGGCCGTGCACGCTACCGGCGACGAGTTTTGTTCGTTCGCCGACATGTCGAGGTTCGCGGACCGTTCGCGCGCGCTGGGGAATGAAGTCACGCTGGTGACGGTCGAAGGTGTGAGCCACTTTTTCGGCTTCTACTACGAGCCGGGTCGCAAGCAGCAGCGCGAGGCCATTGCCGAGGCCATACGACGCTGGCATTGGTAAGATCGAATCGGCGCGCCACGACACAGGCTGTGGCGCGCCCGACCCGCCGTCAGTTCGAGACCTGCACCCAGTCGTAGTAAGCCGGCCCGCCGCCACCGTAGTAGGTGCCGACGAAGTTCACGGCGGCCGCGGAGTTGTTGCCCACCCAGTGGTTCATCATCAGCCGCATCGGCGCGGAGATCGAGACGTTCACCCGCCGGAACTCCTGCTCCTGGCCCGCGGAATTCACGTGGAAGAAGAACGTCGATACGCTCCTTGGATCGATCACGCCCGATATTAGCTTGGACGTGAATATTTCGTGGGTGACAACGCCGCGAGCACGCCGGCATTCGACACTTCCGACGGAATCGTCCTATTCGACGGAGTCGACAAACGGTAGTTAGCCGCCCATCACCGCCCGGGATCGACCGATGAATTGGTTGGTGCAAAACCGTAGTGTCCTATTCACTACGGCGTTCGGACGACATTCTCCTGACGAGCCGCCAGAACGCACAGCTTTCGCCACTGACCTTTTCGAATCTCGTAGATCGTACGCAGCTCACGAGGGCCGGAGTCGTGATTTTCGATGAACGTGCGGCCCTTGAAGCTGATCGGGTAGCGCATATCGCCGTCGCCGTCGCAGTCGATGGGTTGCGTCTCGAGCAGCCTTTGGAGTGGCCCCTCCTGAATGCCGTCGCGCGCGGCGTTCACGTGGAAGTACCTTCCATAGGTGCAGTCGCGGCGCGTGGGGTGACTGAAGTCGATCCGCGTGACCAGCCTCTGTCGTCTTCGAGTGCGTATATATCGCGGGACTCGCCGGGATACTCAAAGCGCCCGAAAAACCGGTGATATTCCTTCTTGTGCGTGAGCAGCGGCTCGAGTCCGGCCGGCGCGGGCAGCGCCTGCTCACGTTGAACGGCGAGCACTTGTTCGAGCTTTCCCTGATTCGCGAGTCTCGCGATCTCCGCGCACACGCGCGGGGGTGCTTCGGCGCGTACCCCGGGCTCGCCAGGGCAAGGTAGATAGCGAGAAGACTTCCGTATCGCGCGAAAACGTGCATCGGCAAAATATAGCCGCAAGGCAAGGCCTGATGGACTGAAATTGGTGGAAACGGAAGAAGCAACACCGATTTGTAACCTATTGGTTCCGCAAAGAACTTTACTCGGGACCATTTTTCATACCATCAGTTCGAAATCAGATGATCGGCCCTGAGCTGACTAAATCGGCTAAGAATTTCAGCCTTCGCGAGGTCCGCTGCCACCTCACGCTTTCATCGACCCCTTCATGCAGCCCGCCGCTTCTCAGCCACGGCGAGATCAAAGGTCGCCTGTAGATTCATCCACAGCCGCGGAGAAGTTCCGAGCTCCTCGGCCAGATCAAGCGCTGCTTCTGCGGAAATCCCACGTTTCCCCTTGATGAGTTCGTTGAGACGCGCACGCGTCCATCCGAGGCGTTCCGCAAACTCCGTCTGCGTTACATTTCTGGGCACCAGAAACTCTTCGAGCAAAACTTCGCCAGGATGAAACGGATTCACCGGCTGATTCGTCAGCTTTTTAGCCATATCTCCTCCTAGTGATAGTCGACAACTCGAACATCCGACGCATTGCCACTTTCGAATCGGAAAACGACGCGCCACTGATCATTGATACGAATCGAGTAGAAGCCCTGCCGCCAGAGGTTTCGCCGTCCGAATCATCCGGGCTGCCTCCCGCCTGTAACGACGATGGGATCGTCGAGCGCTCGCTGATATTCATCTTCGTCGATCGCTTGCACCGACCGCAGCTTCGCCAGCAAGTTGTCGATCAGCAAACGCAGACCAGGCCCCGGCGTGCCGTGTGCAAATGAACGCTGGTACTTGATCGGCCCGGGGACGATCGCGACCAGGAAGGCCATCTGGGCCGGGGTCAGCGCCTGGGGTTCGCAATCGAAATAGTGGTGGGCCGCGGGCCGCAGGCCACGCAGGTCGGGCCCCCATTCGATGATGTTCAGGTAGATCTCCAGGATACGATCCTTGCCGAGCGCCGACTCGAGCAGAAACGTAATCGCCAGTTCCTGCAGCTTGCGCCCAATCTCCTTGTCACGCGACAGGAACAGGTTCTTGGCCAGCTGCTGGGTGATCGTCGACGCGCCGCGCGCTGCGCCTCCTCGCGCCCAATTGGTCAGCAGCGCAGAGGGTAGTTCGCGAAGGTCGATGCCGCGGTGCCCGTAGAACCCTGCGTCTTCGGAAATCAACAAAGTGCGCACGAACAGCGGCGGAACGTCGCGCAGGGCAATGAAGTCGGGGGACGAAATCGAGACATCGATGGGATATTGAGGACCGCGTCCATCGTCGGAGCGGAAGACGAAGTCACTCCGCAGTCGCGAGATCGCCGCCGGCATCTGGCTTGGCGGACTGAACTTGATCTCCTGGCTCACCGCGAGAGCGGCAGGCTCTGCAAGACGTCCGCGCACACGAACTTCTATCTTTGCCGATCCAAGATCGGGGCTGCCGCCGGGCGCGACCCTCAAGCTTTCGGGCATCGCGAGGCCGGCCGCTCCTAACAATCGCCCGAACTCCAGTTGCCGCACGCCGAGTGCGAGATCGACACTCGGATCGTTATCCATATGCAGCGTTATCGAACCTAAAAGGTCCGCGCCCGCCAACGTCCCGTGGAACTCGGGGATTTCGATCGTGCCCTCGGCACGCTGCCAGGTGCCGTCGAATCGCAGGGTCACGTCTGTCGGATCGCCGAGCTTGAGTTCATCGCCGGAAGTTTCCGCCAGCGCTCCGAGGCGCACACCGCGCGCGCCGATGTCTACGTGAAAACGGAGCGAATCGGTGCTCGTCCGAAGATTCACGCGGCCCTCCGCGATACCACCATCGAGGATCGGCGACCCTTCGCGCCGCACATCGAACAGATTGCCGATATCGAGCCCCCGTGCCTCGACGTTCCACCCGCTCTCTGCCGAATCCGTCAGCTTGCGAATTGAAAGGCCGACCTGTGGCTCCACCAGCGCGAGTTGGAGATCCCCGTCGCTACGAATGCCCGCCACATACCAGGCAGTGGCTGTCGAGCTGACCGTGAAGCCTGCCGGGCCCGAAAAATTGCCGGCCCGAACTGCGAGTCGCACGCGACCGGGATACGTGGCTACGATCAGGTCCGCATGCAGTCGCACTCCATGGCCGACGTCAAGATCGAAGTCCGAAAGGCGCAAGAAGGGCCACATGCCAACGCGTACCGAACCAATTCGGACGACCATTCCACGGCGCTCGGCTGCGGACTCGATCCGCTCGTGGATCGCGCGCTCGAGCATGGGTTTCAGCAATACCGCGGCCAGGCTTGCGACCAGCGCCGCGGCGATCGCTCCTCCGACCCACAACCATCGTCGGCGGTTTCGAAGCGTAGTCATCGAAGCAGAATGCCACATCCGGACCGGCGCTCCGGTTGGCGATCGTCCGGTCGCATACTTCGTCGATCAGGTCCGCTTCAATCCGAACCCATCTTGCGTCGATGAACCAGGATGGGCTTGCAACAGAAGCACACCCTGTTGTTAGCCGCTTCGCCCGGGCTGCGTCTCTGCGCGCGGGACCCTTTGTCCATGCGCAAGCCCACAGATTTGCCGTCAAGCGTGTTTGATTGATCGGGAACGCAGCTCACTCGCCGGCTCGGGACCGAGTTCGTCGAAGTATCGGTCGAATTCTCCGCGAAACTCCCCGCTGCTTTTCTTGCGGTGAGCTGTGACCATCGTCCACGCTGGACGACGTAAGAATTGGTGGAAAGGGAGGAATCAATCCCGATCGTCAACACATTGATTCTACAACGCATTTTCGGCACCGTGATTTTTCATACCATCAGACTTGAGCCGCGAATTTCTCGCTGAGTTTCCGGGAAATTTCCTGCGGAAAGACTGCCGCTGCTCGGTCACACCATCCTGGCGAGCGGCCACGTTCCCAAGACTGGTGGTAATTCCTGTATGACAGGCGCGCCGGCCCCTCTTTCGCTTCGTCCAGCTAATCGCGCGGCAATTTGCGGCGGGATTCCAGGAACGCAATGTCCTCGGCGTCGGTGGAAAGCGAGCGGTTCGAGCGTGCTATTTGCTTGAGCTTGAGCAGGTCTGGTTCGGAGGCTACCCGAAGCACGCCGGCAGGCGTCTTGGCGGGCAGTGACCGGCCGGCGAGCTCCACGGCCGGGATGGGGAAGTCGAACAGCACGTCGATTCGCAACCCGGTCTCCGAGTCGTAAAAGAACGCGCTTTGCGGTTTGTCGAGACGCAGGCGTGCGGCGGCAATGCGGCGATTACCAATCGTGGCCGTCACCTCCCCAGCCTCGTTCAACTTGGCCGCGAGCTCCAGCCCGCGGTCGTAGAAGACATCGAGCGCGCCGGCAAGTCGCTCGCCGGGCTGGGTGATGACGAAGTCGAAATCACGCGTGACTCGGCGTGATCCCAGCAGAACAAGCGCCATGCCACCCACGAGCACGGGCTCAAGATCGAGCGCTCCGAGCTGCCGCGCAATCTCGGTCACGACAGCGAGATAGCCAGTCGGCATTTCACTTCTCTTGCGCATGGACCGCGTGGGTCCCGGGCAAGGGACCGTCGAAAGCGTGCAGGCGCATCACCGGCGGGCGAGGTCGAAGCGCATCGATGGCTTCGACGTAGCGAAAATTCACCGCGATGCGTCGCGCGGCGTGCAGCGAAAGCGCGCGCGAGCGCCCGCCGAGCGCGGCGATGCGGCGCTTCTCGGCCGGCGCAAGCCGCGCCGAGCGCGCCCTGCCGCCCTTTTTTCCCAGAGCCCGTGCCATCTCAGAAGCATTCATGGCTTAATTATGCTTAGCGCTAAGCATGTTGGCAACCGCCTTCAAGGACTTTGGCTTGCCGCGATCCATTCGCAGCGATAACGGCACACCTTTCGCCAGCGCCAGTGCCATCTTCGGACTCACCAAGCTCTCGGTGTGGTGGCTGCGCTTAGGCATCGGCATCGAACGCATCCAGCCAGGTCGCCCAACTCAGAACGGACGCCATGAGCGCATGCGCCTGACCTTGAAGAAGGAGACCACCAAGCCCGCGGCTAACAACTTCCTGCGTCAAAGAGGTCGATGAAAAGATCTGGCTAATCAGCTTCATGCACTACGACTTGGGGTTCTTCGACCCCGAGAGCAATCGATTCGAGTGCGCAGAGAATCCGTTCGCTGCTAGGGTGTTACCCATGTCTCCGGTATAAACCGTTACCCATGTGACCGGGATAGACACAGAGAAATTGGTGGAAAGGGAGGGAATCGAACCCTCGACCCCGGCATTATGAGTGCCGTGCTCTAACCAGCTGAGCTACCTTTCCACGCCCCGGAAGATCGCCTTGGGATCGCCTTGGCGAAGGGGCGGCGATTCTCCGGGCGCCCTGCGCTACTGTCAAGCAATTCCTACGAAAACAATGGGTTAGCCAAGGCGGCCTCTTCTTGCCGCTCAGGGTCGCGGCAACCCGCGGCAAGGGCGCTCATCAGGGCTGGGATACAGCTCTCAATTCGTTGCGGCCCAATCAAGAGATGGCGGAATCGAGCCGATAGGCCTCATGGGGCGCTCTCGGTCGGGCGCCAGGATGAGTACCGCCCATGATCAGGCTGCAGTTCGCACACCTGCCGTTACGCACGAAGCTCGTTGCTGCCAGCGCGCTGACGGCGTCCATTGCTCTTTTGATCGCCGCGATCACGCAGGGCATTTCCTCGTACTGGTTCAGCCACAGCGAGGCCTACGAACATCTGCACGCGGTGGCGCGGGTAATCGCCGGGCGCAGCACGGCCGCGATCCAGAGCCAGGATTTCGGCCAGGCCGAGGCATTGGTGAGCGCGCTGCGAGTCGAGCCCAACGTCGAAGAAGCGCTGCTCATCGACGCGCAAAAGCGCGTGCTCATGCACTACGCGGGCAGCAAGACATTGCTCATGACCAGCGTCGGCGGCGAGCTGACCTCGATCCAGAAATGGCAGCAGCAGGCGATTGAGAGCGGCACGCATCAGCATCGCTTCGACGGCCTGACCGCGCTGCATCTGGTCTACCCGATCACCGACGGCGGCAAGCTCATTGGCCACCTGTACGTGCGCGCCAACCTGCTGGAGCTGAAAGAAGCGATGCTGGTTCAGCTCGCCATCCTGCTCGGCAGCTCGGTGGCCGCCTTCGCGCTGGCCTATCTACTTGCGCGGCGCGTGCAGCGGCAGATCGCCACTCCCCTGCTCAACCTGGTCGACACCATGCAGGCGGCCGAGCGCGGCGACTATTCCAGGCGCGCCGACGTCACCTCCGACGACGAAATCGGCAGCCTGATGCGCGGCTTCAACGTGATGCTGGGCCAGGTGGAAACCCGCGAGCAGGAGCTCGCGCGGCAGCAGGAGCGTCTCGAAGGCCAGGTGGTCGAACGCACCAAGAGCCTTGCGGAAGCCAATAAAACGCTGCGCCAGGCCATGAACGACAGCGTCGAAGCCTGTCGCACCGCCGAAGCCGCCAGCAAGGCCAAGAGTGAATTCCTCGCGCGCATGTCGCACGAAATCCGCACGCCGATGAACGGTGTGCTCGGCATGACCGAGCTGCTGCTCGATTCCAAGCTCGATCCGCGCCAGCGCCGTTTCGCCGCCACCATCCAGAGCTCGGCCGACGCGCTGCTGGCGATCATCAACGACATTCTCGACTTCTCGAAGATCGAGGCCGGCCGCCTGCGCCTCGAAGCGCAGGACCTCGACATCCGCCAGGTCATCGAAGAGGTCATCGATCTCTTTGCACAGCGCGCTCATCAGAAGGGCATCGAGCTGCTGCTCGACATCGATCCCTACCTGCATCGCTGGGCCAAGGGCGACGAGCTGCGCATCCGCCAGATCCTCATGAACCTGGTGTCGAACGCACTCAAATTCACCGCCAGCGGTCACGTGCTGATCCGCGCCCGCGGCGTGAATCCTTGCGAAACCCACGTTTCCCTGGTGATCGACGTGGTCGACACCGGCACCGGCATCCTCCCGGAAAACCAGGCGGCCATCTTCGACGCGTTCGTGCAGGAAGACGGTTCCACCACGCGCCGCTTCGGCGGCACGGGACTGGGGCTTGCCATCAGCCGGCAGCTCGCGACGCTCATGGGCGGCGACATCACGGTGGTCAGCCAGCCGGGCGTGGGTTCGACGTTCTCGCTGGCCGTGACGCTGCCGGCCGCTCCGGCCATCGCCGCGGACGTCTCGCAGGGATTGATGCTGGCGCCCGGCACGCGCGTGCTCGTGGTCGACGACAGCACCATCAACGTGGAAATTCTCTCCTCGCAGCTCGAGGCCTGGGGATTCGTGGTCACCAGCGCGGCCAGCGCGCTCGAAGCGCAGGCGCATCTCAATGCCATGCAGGCGTCCGATACGCTGCCGAAGATCATCGTGCTCGACTGGCACATGCCCGAGCAGAACGGCGTCGACTGGTTGTTAGGCGTGCGCCGGCGCAGCGAATGGAGGTCCATTCCCGCCATCATGGTGAGCTCGGTGGCCGATGACCTGGAGGTCGGGCTCGCTACCCAGCTCGCGCCGATGCGCCGTCTGGCGAAGCCGGTGCGCCAGAGCATGTTGCGCCGTGCGCTGCACGAAGCGCTGCAGGCGGTGCCGTTCCACGAGATGAGCTCCGCCCCCGCGATGCTCGCGCCGGAGAATGAACCCGTACTCGATCACCTCTCGGTCCTCCTGGTCGAGGACAACATGGTCAACCGCACTCTGGCCCTCGAGATGCTGCAGCGCCTCGGCTGCGACGCCATGCACGCCGGCAACGGCGTGGAAGCGCTGGACGCGCTCGACAAGCAGGAATTCGACGTCGTGCTCATGGACTGCCAGATGCCGGTGATGGACGGCTTCATCGCGACGCGCAAGCTGCGCGAACGCGAGGTGGCGAAGAAGCTCGAGCCCACGCGCGTGGTGGCGCTCACCGCCAACGCGCTAGCCGGCGACCGCGAGGCCTGCCTGGCGGCCGGCATGAACGATTATCTCGCCAAGCCGTTCACGCTCAAGCAGCTGCGCAACATCCTGCTGCCGAGCAAGGTATCGCGCTCGGCGGCTAACAAGATAACGCTCGATCACTCGGCGATCGAGGCCGTGCGCCAGCTCGATCCGGACGGCCAGGACCGACTGCTGTCGCGCCTGATCGCCTTGTACCGCGACGACTCATCGCAGTTGCTCGCCGACATGGAAAACGGCCTCAAGGTCGGCGATGCGGAAACCGTCGCGCGCGCCGCGCATACGCTCAAGAGCTCGAGCGCCAACCTCGGCGCGACCAACGTCGCGGCCATTGCGCGCAAGATCGAAACATCGGCGCGCCAGGGCGACATCGCCGAGCTGCCGAGCACGATTACGCAACTGAGGGCGCAGCGCACCGTGGCGCTGTCGGAACTCGAAGCGCTCGACAATGCGGTCAAGGTAGCCTGACGTGCCGAATTCGAACGGCCAACCCATCCACGTCCTCATCGTCGACGATGATGCGGGCTCGCGCCTGTTGATGCGGCGGGCGCTGGAGCGCTCGGGCTTCGTGATCTCCGAAGCGGCGGACGGCACTGCGGCTGTCGCGGCGGTCGAAGCTGGTGAATGCAACGCCGTGCTCATGGACGTGGAAATGCCGTCGATGAATGGCTACGACGCCTGCAAGGCGATTCGCGCGCGCCCGGGCGGCGCCCACTTGCCCATCATGATGGTCACTGGCCGTGACGACGTGGCCTCGATCAACCAGTCCTACCAGGCCGGCGCCACCGACTTCCTTGCCAAGCCCATCAACTGGAACCTGCTAGGCCATCGCGTGCAGTACCTGGTTCGCGGCGGCCGGCTGGTGCAGGAGCTCGAAGAGAGCGAAGGCCGCCAGCGCGCCATGCTGGATGCCCTGCCCGACCTGCTGCTGGTCGTCGACGCACACGACCGCATCGTCGATCGACTCGGCGCCACCGACAATCATCCTTTCCTCAATGGCGGCATGAAGCTCGAGCAGAAGCTCGCCGAGCTGGTCAGTGGCGACGCGGCGCGCGCGATTGCGCACGCACTTGACGACTGCCGCGTGCGCAACGAGCGCACCGAGGTGGAATTCGAATGCATGCGCGACGGCGTCGAGCGGCGCTTTGAAACCCGCATCGTTCCCTATGATCGTGGCCGCCTGCTGCTGGTGTTGCGTGACGTGACCGAACGCCATCGCGCCGCCAATCGCATTCGCGAACTGGCATTCTTCGACCCGCTCACCCAGCTGCCGAACCGGCAGTACCTGCTGCAGTTGCTGGAAGAGGCGCGCCGTGAGGCGACGACCACCGGCGAACGGTTCGCGGTGGTGCGCATCAATCTCGACCAGTTCAAACGCATCAACGACAGCATCGGCCACGGCGCCGGCGACGCCCTCTTGCAGGCCGTATCACTTCGTCTCGGCACGTTCCTCAAACTGGAACGCGACGGCGCGGTCACCATGCCGCTCGCACGCCTGGGGGGCGACGAATTCGCGGTGGCGATCCGGCACCTGCAGTCGGATGCCGACGTGCAGAGCGCGATCAACAACATCACTGCCGCGTTCGCCTCTCCCTACCTGATCCGCCATCGCGACTTCTTCGTGACCTGCACCATCGGCATCGCGATATTTCCCGATCACGGCAGTTTCGCCGACGAACTGTTGCGTACCGCCGGCCTGGCATTGCACGAGGCGAAGACCTCCGGTGGCAACCGCGGCGTGATCTACAGCGAACACATGCGGGCCCGCTCGGTGGCGCGCCTGGAACTGGAAACCGAACTGCGGCGAGCGCTCGAACAGAACGAACTGTTCCTCGTCTATCAACCGCAGATCGAAGTGGCTACCGGGCGCATCGCCAGCGTCGAAGCGCTGGTGCGTTGGCGCCATCCGACACGCGGCATCGTGCCCCCGGATGAATTCATCCCTGTGGCCGAAGAATCTGGCCTCATCGTGCCGCTCTCCGATCTCGTGATGCGCCAGGCGCTCAAGCAGATCTCCGAGTGGTGGAGCCAAGGCTGTCGCGATCTGCGCGTCGCAGTTAACGTATCGGGGGCGCAATTCGAGGCCCCGGGTTTCCCCGACTGGGTCTTCGCTCACCTGGACGAAGCAGGGCTTCCTGGCGCCTGCCTCGAGCTGGAGATCACCGAGAGCTTGTTGATGGTCGACGAAACCGCCGCAGCGCTCGCTGTGCGCGCCGTGCGCGAACTCGGCGTCCACGTGGCCATCGACGACTTCGGCACCGGCTATTCCTCGCTCGCGTACCTTAAGCACTTCCCCATCGAAGCGTTGAAGATCGACCGCTCGTTCGTCGCCGACCTCGGTCGCGACTCCAACGATGCCGCCATCTGCGCCGCCATCATCGCGATGGGCCGGCAGTTAGGCCTGAAGATCGTCGCCGAAGGCGTGGAGACCAAGGAACAGCTCGAGTTCCTCGCCACGCATGGATGCACGCTGGCGCAGGGCTTCTACATCGCCCGGCCCGTCGAAGCACCGGAGATGGCCAAACTACTGCGCATCGGTGAAGACGCCACGGGGATCATCCAGATCGCCGTACCGGCCCCCAGGAAGCCCGGCACCGACGTGCCGCTGGCCGACTACGAGGCCGAGATGCTCATCAAGGCCGGGCGCACCAAGCGCTAGCCCTCGCCGCCCTAACGACGCCAGCAGCGTTCCGGGGTTGCCGACAAACTACCGCTCACCGTCTGAGCGCCGGTTTCCGTCAACGAGAAGACCGCGCATTCGGCATCACCGGTGGACTGGGCGCCCTGCGGCGTGGCCAGCAGCGTGTAGGCCTGCGGAGTTCGCACACTGGCGGAGACCACGTAGGTTCCCGACGGGACCGTGAATGGCACGGTCACGGCAGCCGTACACACCGCGCCGTCGTATGCATAAGGCGTCGAGTTCGTGTAGCAACGCTCCAGCGCCTGCGCAGTCTGCTGGAGCGCCGTCTTGGCGTCGGCGCGGTTGGCTCGCACCACGTATCTTCGATACGTCGGCAGCGCGATCGCCGCGAGGATGCCGATGATGGCCACGACCATCATGAGCTCGATCAGCGTCACACCACGTTGTTCGCGTTTCATAGTCACTCCTTTACAGCGAGTCGGTCAGGCGGCGCTATTTGAGCTGCCGCCATGACTGGCGCCCGGTGGAATTCGGCCCTGGATTCTCGACCACGCGTTGCAGGTTGCTGCCTGTCGTCGTGCTCGCGGTGCTTCCAGAGAGGTACTTGTATTCCTTGCCACCGGTCGACCCGTTGCCTGGATCGAACAGGATGCCCGGGCCCTGCGTGATGCCCACTTCCGACTGGCGTCCGCTCGGCGAGACCACGGTGTCCACTCCGCCGATCTTGATGGTGATCTGGTCGGCCGAAGTGAATAACCCATCGTTGTTGAAGTCGAACGGAGGATCTACGAGGCGCGCACCCGAGAGCGAATCCATTTCCATGAGCCAGCTCGTGCCGCCGAAGCCGCAGGGATCACTGTCGGGAATCAGCGTGGTGAAGATGATGCGCCCGGCGCGAAGCGCCGAGTTGGACACCTGCATTTCGCCCCTGAAATTCGGCGTGTTGGGGCTCAGCAGATTCAAATACCACCCACGATTCGTCACGGCGTTCTGCGTGGTGACGCGGATCGGCACCGTCACACTGCCGAAAGTCTGGTCACCTTCGTAGATGATCGACTGCTGCGTCAGGTTCGCGCGCGACGCGATCAGATCCGTGCTGGTGTTGGTGTTCGGGTCGAGCAGACCATAGAAGGTCTGTGTCTGGGTCGGCGCCTTGTCGTTCGCCTCCATGAACTTGCCCGTGCCGAACAACACCACCATGCCCTGACCCTTCGGACCACGACCCACCTCGGGCTTCGAGGTGATGGGCTGGACTACGGGAGTGGCCTGCGTGTCCTTCGCGGTAAACAGTGGCACCGGGTTGCCGCTGACCGTATATGGAATGTTCCATTTCGTCGGATCGACATCACGCATGTCGAACTTCCACAGGTTGCCCTTGAGGTCGCCGGCGTAGACGAAGTCGACGATCGAATCACCATTGATGTCCACGACCGCGGGGGTCGCCAGGCCGTTCGGCGTCGTGGTGTCGCCAACTACGGTGTCTATCTTCGCAAGCTTTGCTCCGGTTTCGAGATTGACGACATAGAGATAGGCGTGCCCGGTGGCTCCCGTGCCTGAAGCGTTGTAGCCATTGCCGAAAATCGCGACCCAGGTTCCGTTCGCCATCTTCGCGATGGCCGGACGGCTGTAGGTGAAGCCGAGGTCAACATCCTTGTATTCCCAGCGGAAGATATTCGCGGCATTCGCCTCTGTGAAACCGCTGGGGTCGGTGATGTCGAGCGCGTAGATGCTCTTGCCACCCTTGTTGAGGCCGCCGACCAGAACCGTGTGCCAGTCGTTGTTGTAGAACGCATCGCCCATCGTCGGCGTGCCGTCGACGAAGAACTTGTGATTGAACGGATAGTTAGGCTTGGTCAGCTCGACCAGGTTACCGAACACCGCCGACGGGATGAATGCCAGCTTCTCCTGGCCCTTGGTGGTGCCATTGCCGGCGTCAAACCCGTGCAGCATGCCGTCGTTCGCGCCGACATACACCATCTTTGGTCGGTTTGCGTTGGCGGTCACGAACAGTGAATACTTTTTGGACTCGAGCGTGTCGGAATAGGCGAATGGCGGCGGACCCACGAAGATCGGCGACGACGAGACAATGTCGCCAAGCTTGTTGGGCAGCATCGCGCCAGTGACCGCCGATGGGCTCGGATCCAGAGATTCGCGGTTGCGGAATGTTCCGCCGTTGCGCTGCTCCTTCCTCTCGTCACCGCGCAGGTAGTCGACCCGCAGCGCACCCTTCTTGTTTACGCCCGATTCGCTCGGCTGCAACGCAGCCTGGCGCGTGGTATCCAGGCTCGCCCACAGGAATGGCGTCGCCGTGCCGGTTGCATTGGTGATGATGACGCGCTTGTCGTACGCCTGGGAGTTCATCTGTTCCCATGCGCTCCATTCGGCCGGAGCAAGCGTACCAATCTCATTTATCGTCGTCGTGCTCGTGTCATCAACCGTGATGACCGGGAAAGACAGCAACTGGCCCGTCCAGTCGCCGCTGCTGAACTTCGCCTGATAGACGCGCGTTTCGCTCGAGATCGAGCCGGTGTTCACCGAGGCTGAGGAAGACGAGCCCTGGCGACGACCGATTTCGAGAAAGGCCGAGCTCAGCCGTTCATTGAGCGTCAACGCGTTGGTGACGAGGTAATAGTTGTCCGGTACGCCGTCCTTGTCTTCGTCCCATTCGCTCTGCAGGTCAGGACGGTTGTTTCCGTTGCTGTCCTTGAAGCCGCCCCACTTCGCTGCGTACCAAAGTGGATCCTGCAGCACATCGGCGGCATCTGTAGCGCCAGGCTTGAAGGTGCGCACACTCGAGGTCGGCAGGTACGTGTTGTCTTTCCAGGTGCCTGTGCCGGTGCCGGGCGCGGGCGGATTGGTGGTGGTGTTGTCGAAAGCCGGCGGCGTATCGAGGAAGTAGTCCGGATCAGACCCCGTACCGGTATCAAGATCGCGAACCACCAGATAGATGCCGTCGTGCTCGGTGCCGGAAATCACGTAGCCCAGATGCTGGATGATGCAACCGGCAGCGTAGTCGCTACTCACCGTGATCTTGATCGTGTTGTCCGACTGGACTTCGTAGCTGTAACGCGCGATCGCGTCCATGTCATGGTCGTTGCCCGCTTCCACGTCTTCGAAGTTGACCTGGAACGTGCCTTTCTTGCGATCGGCGGAAATGTCCTCGATGTAGAAATCCACGATCTGGTTGGTCGGCTGGAACGTCGAAAAATCGCCGCCGCTGCTGCCGCAGCCTCCCACGGACTTGCCAAAGGGAATGATGGTGACCGTGCGACCGTTGACGGGAATCTCGATACGCGGCAGCGGTGAAGCCAGGGCAACCGCAAAGGTCTGCGCGTTCTGCTTTCCGGACACCGTATTGAGGTCGGTAGTCAGGCCGTAGTGCGCGATGCTGGCCGCGTAATAACTGCCTTCCTTGGTCGGCTCTTCAGGAGACTGGCCGCGGATGGTGCCGAAGCTGCTGACGACCTTGGGAGTCGGCGCGCCATCGGCAACGCCGTTCGAATCACCGATGAAGTACTTTCCGCTGCTGCCAATCTCGTTGTTCCAGATGGTCGCACCAATGCTCTTGACGTTCGGGGAACCGGGCAGATCGGTAGTGATTCCGCCGTAGTTGCTGCCCGGAAGCTGATCGGAATCGTAAGACGTGTTGACATCACTCAGGACGGTTTCGAACGGCTTGGCGCAAACCGGCTTGCCGGTGCCATAGGGATTCGACCAAGTGCCCACCCGGTTCAGGCTGAGCGGCGCGGTGCCGTCGATGCCGCCGGTGGTGTCGAACACGGAAGTCGGTAGTTTGGTCGAACCGACCGCCGGATCCTGCGCGAAGTAGCGCAAGGCTTCATACATCATTTCGGCGACCGGGTTGCCCCAGTTACCGCCGTGCTCGCCATCATTGAATGCACGGTGTGACACGAGGCCGCCGTCGTAGACCGCGCCTTTTCCGCCAGCTTCACCTGGACGGTAGCTGGTGAATCCAGCCGTGCGCAGGCGGTCCATCGTTTTGATGATCCCGTAGAACGAGTTCGAACTGTAGTCTTTGAAGGTACCGTCGGTGTCCCAGTTGATCTCGTCCTTGATCGAGCCGACGTCTTTGCGCACGACGCCGCCACTCTTGCTCTTTTGATAGCTGCCCGACAGGAGTCCAAACAGCATTGAATCGTTCTCACCGAAGTCCTGCAGCAGGCCGGTGGGCTTCTTGACGGTTCCGGTCGGATAATCGCGGCAGTTATCCTCGAACACCGTGCTGGACCGGCAGACCTGCACACGCACGATGTAGTCGGTGGGTGTCACGGCGAAATTGCCGGAACCGGTGTCCATGGTTCCGCCGGCCACCGGCGCTTCCTTGCTGACCCAGTGCCATATGCGACGCGGTGAAGGCTGGTTGGTCAGCACCCGCATCAGTGGCGGCTCGGTGTTCGTGGTCCAGCTGTCGCTGAGCAGCAGCGTGGTATTCGCGAAAAAATGTTTCGTGCCGGCGGTCGGCTCGGTGAGCGGCGCAACATCCGCGATGTTGTAGCCGTCCACGGTTGCACTCGTGTATTCCTTGCCCCAGCTATGCGCATCCTCCGGAATCGTCGCGCGCTCGAGAATGGTCTGCGTGGCCGTGTCGGTGGAGCGCTTGCCGCCGTACAGGACCTTGCGCAACGCGTCGATGCGCGTGGTCGTCACCCAGTTGAGCCAGTCGCCGCTCCACTGGCTGCCGTCACATTTCTTGGTGGTGTTCTGACTCACTGGAACGAAGAGGGTTTTGTCGCTCGAGTAACAGGTGTACGAGTCGAAATATCCGTAGTAGTCGATCTTGAACACGGTTTTGGTCGAGTCGTCCGGATCGACCTTCGTCTCGAAGCCACGATAGCCAATGTCGAGCGTGCCGTCGCCATCGAGATCCGAGTGGTCGGCGTAGGCTTCGTAGAAGAGCTTGTGATCGCGGCCTACCACCAGCATGTTGAGAGGGGCAACGTTGCCGCTCAGGAACAGCGGTACATCGGTGATCGAGAGGCTGGCCGCGTATGTCAGGCCACCCGTGGTGAGGAACAATACCTTCACCGCGATGCTGAGCATGCGAGTCATTGCTGATTTAGAGACCATGTGTGCACTCCCGATTGGGACGCGCTGGGCGCCCTTCGTTCATCAAACAAAAAAGGAAAAAGCTTCTTCAGTACCGCTTCGAGTACGTGCTCTCGAGGAGCGCCTGCGCGGTGTTGCTCGCGCCGGTGGAATTGGCGGTGATGCGGTAAAAATTGCGGCCTTCCGGCGGCCCGTGGCCTACCGTGAGACTGTCGGGCACGAACCCCAAGTCATCGACCACTTCGAGTGGATCGCGCGTGGTATCGGTGACTTCTTGCGTGCCTGCGACACCGTATTCGCGACCGTTGGTGCCCCACCAGGTGGTATTCGCGCTACGCATGTCGGTGGGTAGAGTGGTCTTGCCGAATACGTCGCAGGGTGCGGTGGTGCAGGTGGTCGGGCGAACGATGAGAACTCGCAGTCGTTCTTCGGAGTCGCGCAGACCAGCCTCGGCACCCTGAAACGCGAGATTGATGTCGCGAGAGTTGCCCGCCATGCGTTCTTCCATACGCGACATCTGCATCGCGGTGACGCCGAGTACCGTCATGACCAGCAACATGAGCAAGGCCACGACCAGCACCGCGCCGCGCTGGCGCGAGGGAAACTTGAGCTGCGATCGGTTGTTCATCTTCATCCTCTCGATCTCACCAGGCGCGATTGCGCAACGCGGCTGTGGTGGTGAACATCATTCGTTGACGGCGATCGTTGTACGCGCCGAGCGTCTTGCCGCCGACCGCGGCGGTCAGCATCACGTATGACTTGGGGTCGGTAGCAGTGCCGTACTGCTCGGAGCGAATCAACATGGAAAGATTCACGCTGATGATGTTGTTCCAGTTAACAACATTGGTCGCTGAACGATAGAAGTTGGCAACGCGGTCGTTGTCGGTGTCTTCACCGTAGGAAATCTGCAGCGCCTGCACGCCTTCTATGAGCAGCTGCGCGGTTGCCGTTCCGATCTGCCGATATAGCCCCGGCTCACCCGTGGTTGCATCGACGCCCACGTAGTAGACGATGGTTTGCAGCGGAACGATGCGAGCGCCGACTTGATACAGATAACCCAAATCGGTGGTGGAATTGCCCGGCGTCCCGCTGATGATGTTGCGCGTCATGGTGGCGGGCGGTCCAGCTACATAGCTGGTGGCCTGAAAGATATCCGCCGCGTTGCAATCGCTGATCATGTATACGCCGGCACCCAGCGTTCCCGTTCCGGTGTTGAACACCTCCAGGGAGTCGGCGAACGTCGTCATGTTTTTCTCGAGGCGCGTCGAGCGGCCATCGCGCGTCGCCGAGCGCACCACGACCACATCGCTGTCGTTGACGGCCGTCGGCGCGAGCGTGAGCCCCAGAGCCGGCGTAAACACACCAGCCCCGTCGTTCTCATAACCCTGCACAGGAAAGATGTAGTTCCACAGCAGTGAGGTCGGTGTCTTGAGGTTGTTGTTGAAAGGCACGCCACGCGCGCACCCCTGGTATCCGGCCGAACGGATGTCGTGAGTCAGGATGTCCAACGCGACGCGGCCATTTTCCTGCAGGCGCGCCGTACGTTCGTTGGTCGAAAACGTGACGCGCGAGCTGAAGAAGATCGACAACACGCCGGCCAGCAGGATCAAGCCGATGGTGATCGACACCATGAGCTCGATGAGGCTGAAACCCTTTTGTTTGTGAACGTTCATTCCGTAACGCCTCAGATCTGAGTCCGTGTTTCGAAGACCTGCGTGCCCAATTTGTCGCTCCATTTCACGCGGATGACGGCGATGTTGCCGACCAGCACGAGCTCGCCCTGGCCAGTCGGCAGCGTATTGGCGAGCGCCGTCTTCCAGTTCTGCAGATCGAGCTGGTTGAGATTGGTGCCCGTGGGGGTGACCGTGTAGACGACGTTGTAACCGCCGGCCAGCGCCACAGCGCGATTGGCGCGCATGCGGTCGGCGATGTCGTAGGCGAGCACCGAAGCCTGCGAACGCACGTGTGCGCTCTGGTTGGTCTGCAATGCGCTGACCTGCAGTGCGGCGACGCCAAGCAGGCCAATCGACAACACCAGCAGCGCCACCAGCACCTCGATCAGGGTCGCGCCGCGCTCGGCGCCGAATTTAAACTTGGTGAAAGACGAGTGGTTCACGGTAGATAGCCCTCGGGTCTCAGGTACAAACGACTTTTTTCGTGGAGGCGCGACCGGTGACGCTGATGGCGATCTCGCGCGCGGTGATACCCGTGCAGCTGGTCTTCTGCAGCTGGAATGTGCCTGCCGCGCTGTTCAGCATTCCGTTGCCGGAGAAACGTATGTTCGCGAGGCTGCCCGTGACCGAGGTGAGGGTGAACCCGGCGATGACCGGCGGACTGGTCTGCATCACGACCTCGGCGTTGTTCAGGAGGCCGTCGGCGTTCGGGTCGACGAAGGTGATCCACCCCGTGCTCCAGTTCGTCGTGGTCGAGCAACTGGTGCCGTTGGTGCTCGAGCATATGGAAACCGTATCGCTGCGCCGGATCGCTTCGCTGCGCGCATATGTGAGCGCGGTGATGAACTCGTTGTTCTGCGCCACGATGCGGTTGTTGCGGATCGCTTCCCGGAAACTCGGTACCGCCAGGCCCAGCAGGATTCCGAGCACGGTGACCGTGATCATGAGCTCGAGCAGCGTGAAGCCACGCTGGTTGCGCACTAACAAATAACTCGATTCCTGGGACGGCCGGTTCTTCATGGGCCGCATCTTAGGCGGCCGGATCGCGCAAAGGCGCGCTGGATTGAACAGTTGCGGGGCCGCGGCGACGGGCGGCCTCAGATCACGGATGGACGGTCGGCAGGATCAGGGGCACCCTGCCCGGAACCGGAACTGGATCACACTTTGCTTCAGACGTTGAAGCGGAAGTGCATGACATCGCCTTCCTTCACGAGGTACTCCTTTCCCTCGAGGCGCAGCTTGCCGGCATCCTTCGCGCCCGATTCGCCCTGGTATTTGATGAAGTCGTCGTAGGCGATGACCTCGGCGCGGATGAAGCCGCGTTCGAAGTCGGTGTGGATGACGCCCGCGGCCTGCGGCGCGGTCGAACCACCCCGCACGGTCCAGGCGCGGACTTCCTTTACACCGGCCGTGAAGTAGGTCTGCAGGCCTAACAATTCGTAGCCGGCGCGGATCACGCGGTTGAGCCCGGGTTCTGCGAGACCCAGGTCGCGCAGGAAATCGGCCCGATCAGCCTCTTCCAGCTGCGAGATCTCCGCTTCGATGGCCGCGCAAACCGCGACGACCACGGCACCCTCGGTCTTGGCGCGCGCGGTCACCGCATCGAGATGCGCGTTGTTGGTGAAGCCGTCTTCCTTCACGTTGGCCACGTACATCACCGGCTTGGCGGTGAGCAGGTGCAGCTCCTGGCTGTCGGCTTTCTCTTCTTTCGTGAGCCCCATGGACCGCACCGGTTTGCCGTCGTCGAGGTGCTTTTGCATGCGCTCGAACAGGTCTTTTTTGCGCGCCGCGTCCTTGTCGCCGCCCTTGGCGGCCTTGGTGTTGCGATCGACGGCTTTCTCCACGGACTGCATATCCGTCAGGGCGAGCTCCGTGTCGATGATGTCGATGTCCGAAATCGGATTGACGCGCCCCGAGACGTGCACGATGTCGGCGTCCTCGAAACAGCGCACGACGTGCGAAATCGCGTCAGTTTCGCGAATGTGCGCCAGAAACTTGTTGCCGAGGCCCTCGCCCTGCGACGCGCCGGCCACCAGGCCCGCGATGTCGACGAATTCAACCGTGGTGGCGACGACCTTCTCCGGTTCGACGATCTTCGACAGCGCGTCGAGCCGCGGATCGGGCACCGGCACGATGCCGACATTTGGGTCGATGGTGCAGAACGGGTAGTTCTCCGCCGCGATCTGTGCGCGCGTCAGCGCATTGAACAGCGTTGACTTGCCGACGTTCGGCAGACCCACGATGCCGCATTTGATTCCCATCAAACTACTCCGTTTTCGTTTTTGCGGCCGCTGGGCCGCGCGAATGCAATTTGTTCATGGCGACCTGCGCGCCCGAGCGCAGCATCTCTTCGATCGCGTCGGCGCCGGCAACGATGGCCTCGTCGATGGCGCGTTGCTCGTCCGCGCCGGCGCGCGTCAGCACGAAGTCCACGACTTCGTTTTTCGATCCCGGGTGGCCCACGCCGATGCGCAGTCTCCAGAAACCGTCGCCCTGCGCCGCCATGAGGTCGCGCAGGCCATTGTGTCCGCCGTGACCGCCGGCTTCCTTGAGCCGCACCGTGCCGCTCGGCAGGTCTATCTCGTCGTGCGCCACCAGCATCTGCGCCGGCGCGAGCTTGTAGAAACCGAGCACGCTCGACACCGGACCGCCACTGCGATTCATGAAGGTCATCGGCTTGACGAGCCAGACTTCCTCGCCGCCGATACGCACCCGCGCGAGCTCGGCCTGATGTTTGCCCTCGTTGCGGAACGAGCCGCCGTGGCGACGCGCCAGCTCATCCACGAGCCAGAAGCCCGCGTTGTGGCGCGTCCGCGCATATTCGGGCCCCGGATTTCCGAGCCCGGCGATGATCTTGAGTTCGTTTCCGGCCATGCTGAATTTGCAGGTGCGAGAAAAAACGCGGCGCGACGATTGACCGGCGCGCCGCGTAAGAAACAGTAGGTGAGGGAGGCGCGGGCGAATCGCCCGCGCCCCTCCCAGCTTCGACTCTTACTTCTTTCCGCCTTCCTTCTTCGCGGGAGCTGCGGCAGCGGCGCCCTTGGCAGCGCCACCCTTGGCGTCTCCCTTGGCATCGCCAGCCTTCGCACCAGGCGCTGCGGCAGCACCTTCGGCCGGAGCAGCAACGGCGCCCTCGGCAGGCGTCGCGGCAGCGACTTCGGCGGTCGGTTCTGCCTCTTCCGCACGCGGCGGATGTACCGTGACGACCACGGCGTCGCCCTTGGCGATCGACGGAATCGTGACGCCTTCCGGCAGCGGCAGATCGGACAGATGCTTCGACTCGTTCATCTCCATCTTCGAAAGATCGAGCTCGATGAACTCGGGCAGGTCCTTCGGCAGACAGGAGATTTCAATGTCGGCGATGCGATGCGACACCACGCCACCCGCGGACTTGACGCCCGGGGCCGCCGCTTCACCCTTGAAGTGAATCGGGATGTGGATGCGGATCTTCTCGTTCTCGCTGACACGCTGCATGTCGAGATGCAGAATCGCGTTGCGGGCCGGATGCATCTGCAGATCCTTGACGATCGCAGCCTGCGTCACGTCGCCGACCTTGAGATTGATGATCGAGGAATAGAATTTCTCGTTGTCCACCAGCGTCATCAGCTTCTGGTGGTTGAGGGTCATGGAACGTGGCTCTTTCGAGCCGCCGTACAGGATTGCCGGCACTCGCCCCGCATGACGCAGGCGGCGGCTCGCACCCTTGCCCTGGTCATCGCGGAACTCTGCCGAGAGTTCGAAGGAAATACGCATGTCATTGCTCCAATTTACATCTAACTACAGCGGACACCGCGACCAGTGCCGCCACCAGGAATGGGGTCAGACCCCATTTCCTAGGAAATGGGGCCGGACCTCAACATCAAACCATCCTGCCGGAGGTACGGCCCCTTTTCCCCGCCGTGCGGGAAATGGGCTCTGACCCCTGGCTACTAATCCAGGTAGAGACTGCTGACTGAATCCTCGTCGCGGATGCGGCGAATGGTCTCGGCCAACAGTCCCGCAACCGACAGCTGCCGGATGCGTCCACATTGCTTTGCGTCCGGCGACAGCGGGATGGTGTCGGTCACCACCAACTCGTCCAGCGCCGACTTCATGATCTTCTCGATGGCGTTGCCAGAGAGGATGGCGTGGGTGATGTAAGCCACCACTTTCGTCGCACCCTCATCCTTCAACGCCTGCGCGCCCGCACACAGCGTGCCCGCGGTATCCACCATGTCGTCGATGAGGACGCAGGTCCTGCCCGACACCTCACCGATGATGTTCATCACCTTCGACTCGTTCGGCCGCGGCCGGCGCTTGTCGATGATCGCCAGATCCGCATCATCGAGGCGCTTCGCGAGAGCACGCGCGCGCACCACGCCGCCGACGTCTGGCGACACCACGATCAGGTTCTCGTAGCGCTGCCGGTACGCATCGCCCAGCAACACCGGCGACGCGTACACGTTGTCGACCGGGATATCGAAAAATCCCTGGATCTGGTCCGCGTGCAGGTCGATCGTCAGCAGACGGTCGACCCCGGCGCCCTGAATCATGTTCGCCACGAGCTTCGCCGTGATCGCCGTGCGCGTCGCTCGCGGCCGTCGATCCTGGCGCGAGTACCCGAAGTACGGCACCACCGCGGTGATCTTCGCCGCCGACGCGCGCCGGCAGGCGTCGATGATGATCAGCAACTCCATCAGGTGGTCGTTGGTCGGCGGACACGTGGGCTGCACGATGAACACATCGCGGCCGCGCACGTTTTCCATCAGCTCGATATTGACCTCACCATCGGAAAATCTGCCGACGTAGGCCCGGCCCAACGGGGTCGTCAGATGACGCGCGATGTCGTGGGCCAGCGCCGGATTGGCGTTGCCCGCGAACAAAGTCAGCGTTTCTGAATCCGCCACCGAAACTCTCCCTATCTATTGGCTGGGGTGGAAGGATTCGAACCTCCGAATGGCGGGATCAAAACCCGCTGCCT
>JBDTSV010000160.1:0-26971 GCA_039930985.1 Pseudomonadota bacterium | reverse complement strand
GCCTGATGGGCGGAGAAATCACCGTGCAGAGCACCCTCGGTCGCGGCTCGAGGTTTGCGTTCTCCATCGAATTGCCAGTGGCGACAGTGGACGCGGTGACCACGACGGTCAATGTGCTGCAGATCGATTCGCTCACGGTGCTGGTGGCAGAGGACAACATCGTCAACCAGACCGTCGTCGGCGCGATGCTGCGCGCGCTTGGTCACCGACCGGTCTTCGTGGGCACGGGTCGCGCGGCGCTCGAAGCGCTGGCGGGCGATGAATTTGATCTCGTCCTCATGGACTGCAACATGCCCGAGCTCGACGGGCTGGAGGCCACGCGCCGGTTGCGGGCGGGCGCGTGCGGCACGCACGACAGGCGGAATATTCCGGTAATCGCGCTCACGGCAAACGCGATGGATGGTGATCGCGAGACGTGCCTCGCGGCCGGCATGAACGACTTCCTCGCGAAGCCAGTGACCCTGGCCGACCTTCGGCAGGCAATCGATCGGGTGCGGGGAGCGCTTGCGGTCGAATCGCGCGAGCTGCGTGCCCTGGGCTGAGCGGGAATCGCCTCGACGATTTACTTCAGCGTCGCTTCAATAGAAGCGAGTTCGCTTGCCGAGAACTCGAGATTATCGAGCGCACCGACGGCTTCTTCCACGTGCGCCACCTTGCTGGCGCCGATCAAAGAGGAGGTGACCTGCTTGTGGCGCAACGTCCACGCCACCGCCATCTGCGCCAGCGACTGACCACGTGCCTTGGCGAGCTCGTTGAGCTTCCTGGCCTTCTCGACCTTGGCCGGCGTGATCGCCTCGGGATCGAGCGAGGTGTGCTTCGCGGCGCGTGAATCCGCGGGAATTCCCTTCAAGTACTTGCTGCTCAGCAAGCCCTGCGCCAGCGGAGAGAACACGATGCAGCCCATCTGCTGCTGGTCGAGCTCGGCGAGCAGGCCGTCTTCGATCCAGCGATTGAACATGCTGTAGCTGGGCTGGTGAATGAGGCACGGCGTGCCGAGTTGCTTGAGGATGGCGGCCGCCTGCGCGGTCTGCGCCGGGTTGTAGCTCGAGATGCCAGCGTACAGCGCTCGGCCCGAACGCACGATGTAGTCGAGCGCGCCCATGGTCTCTTCGAGCGGTGTCTCCGGGTCGAAGCGATGGCTGTAGAAGATGTCGACGTATTTCAGGCCCATGCGCGCCAGCGACTGGTCGCAACTCGCCACCAGATATTTGCGCGAGCCCCACTCGCCGTACGGACCCGGCCACATGAGATATCCGGCCTTGGAGGAGATGATCATCTCGTCGCGATACGGATGGAAATCCTTGAGCATGAGCGCGCCGAAAGTTTCCTCGGCGGAGCCCGGCGACGGGCCGTAGTTGTTAGCCAGATCGAAATGCGTGATGCCGAGATCGAAGGCGCGGCGGGCGATGGTGCGGCCGTTCTGGAAGACATCGACGTCGCCGAAGTTGTGCCACAGGCCAAGCGAGATCGCCGGCAGGCGTACGCCGCTGCGCCCCACGCGGTTGTACTTCATCGATTGGTAACGCGTGGCAGCAGGCTGATAGTCCATCGATCGTCTCTAGGTCTTGCGGCGGGCGCGTAACATCGCGAACGCCGCCAACAAAATCAAGACCAGCGCGTCGAAGGCGCCGCCTCCTCCGCCACCGCCACCGACCGCAGGCGGCGGATTCGAGACCACCGGCGGACCGGGCGGCGGCAAGGTCTCGTTCTTGCGCACGAGGAACATGCCGTTCTCGATGTCGCTCACCAGCAGCGTGCCCGAGGGCAGGAATGGATAGGTGCCCCACGCGCCATCGGTGCCCGCGGTATTGGCCGCCGGCGACAAATAGGTGTCGAAAGAGCCTACTTCCGTGAGCGCGCGCGGGTTGGTGAGATCGAAAATCACCAGGCCACGTTTGTAGTGCGACAGGTAATAGCGATTGCCGATCGCATAGCCGTTGTGATCAGTGGTGGTCGTCGGGCCGGTATAAGAAGTGGTGATCGTGGGGGCGCGCAGATCGGCGAGGTCGGTCGTGTAAATCTGTGTGTTCAGGCCGCGCCGCAGCTCATCGAGCTCGTCGTGCGAGATGATGAACATGTTGTCGGCGGTCGGCCAGCCCGAATGCACGTAGCTCGCGGTCGGATACCCGGTCGAGCTCAGACGCACGGGCGCGGCCTTGTCGGTTACGTCCCAGATATCGATCGTCGTCTCGTTGAAATCCACCAGCACCTGGCAGGGGTTGTGAGCGTTCGCGCACTGCGTGGTGCGCCCGTCGGTGATCTGCATCGAGGTGGAGTCGTGCATGTAACCGGTGCCGGCGGGCGGCGGCGTCACCAGCACCGGCGAAGTCGGATTCGACAGGTCGTAGATGCGGAACGCGCCACCGGCGAGGTTCGAGCCGGCGATGAATAGATAGGGCGTCTGGCCGGGCAGCGCGGCGTTGGTGGCGTAGTTGATGTTGGAGATGTACAGCGTGTGCGACGTGCTGAACTCCGGCATGGTCGCGGCCAGCGTCACACTGTTGGGCAGGTTGGTGAGATCGATGATCTGCAGGCCGCCGCCCGGCGCCTCGGTGGTGACGTACGCATAGGCGCGGTGCTTGCCGAGCGCGGCGTCGAAAACCTGGTAGGCCTTCACCTCGCGCCACAGCGATTGATTGCCGGGAATGTTGCCCACCTGCACCGGCGTGCCGGGGTTGGTCACATCGAAGATCGCCGTGCCGTTGCGATGACCGAGAATGGCGTACTCGCGGTTGTCATCGAGATCGACCATGCCCCAGATCTCGCTGGCACTGGTCGGCGCGCTGGCGATCTCCTGCAGCTGCACCTGCGCCCGGTAGTCGATGTTGTGGCAGGGAAAGCCGCCGGCAAGATCGTTGACGCACGCGGTCGGCGCCGCGAGCTTCGGCATGATGATGCGCGGCAGCGGGTCGCCCTTCTCGTCCACCACGGTGAAGCCATAGGCGATGAAGTTGTTGCGGAACCCGTCGGGCACGCCGGACACGCGCGTGAGGTTCGATTCGGCGTTCTGCACGCGGAAATGATCGTCGGGCGTGTACCCGCCACGCACGCCCTCCTTGCCTAACAACACGCCCTCGACGTCGATACCGGAGACGTCGTACAAACCGGCGGCGAGCTTGATGGCGTCGCCGGGCTGTACCTGGGTCAGCGCATAAGTCAGCGTGCGACAGGGCTCGTGATTGTCGTCGCAGTCGCCGGTGTCCGCGCCGGTGGAGGCGACGAAGCGCGTGCCGACCACATCGTCGTGCGCGTACATCACGCCTGCGGGTAACAGCACCGCCAGCGCCAGAATCCAAGGTAGTTTTCGAGTGTTCATAGCCCCTCCAGTTCCAGTGAGTGGCTTCGAGCCGCGCTAATGTTTCAACGCGTGATCAGCCACACACCGGCGCCCAGCAAGGCTACTCCCGCGAGGCGCGTGAGGGTAATCGGGTGTGGGGCCATGCCCAGCCAGCCGTAATGATCGACGACCAGCGCCATGGCCAGCTGACCGAGCAGCGTGAGGCCAAGCAGGCTGGTGGTGCCCAGCGACGCGGCCACCACCGTGGAGATGGCGACATAAAACGCACCAAAGAGCCCGCCGAACCAGGCCCAGGCCGGCACCGTGGCGAGAGCCTCGCGCGACGGCAGCGGTGCGCGGGTGCCCACCAGCAAGGCGATGAGCGCGGTCGTGCCCACCAGGAAACTCACCAGCGCGGCGGTGTTGGCGCTCTGCAGGACCGTGCGCAGCTTCGAGTTCATGCCCACCTGGGCGGTGAGGCCGAAGCCGGCGAGGATGCCGAGGAGATAGGCCAGACCGCGCATGCTAACTACCCCGCATCCGCTTCATGAGCCGCAGGCCCGCGGGAAAGCGCGCCAGGAACAGGGCGACGCGCCAGAACAGACGCTGGCCGAGCGGCGCGTGCCGCTGCGGCACGGCCGCGAATACTTCGGCACGCACATCGCGATGGCGCGCATCGCCGCGGGCGGCGTCGACGGGAAGGACAGGTTCCGGCATGGCGCGCAGGATACCGCGCGCGCGTCAGATTGCGGCGGTTTCCATTTCCCAGGTGGTCAGCGGGGCGCCGCGCCTCACCCAGAATCCCACGCCGCTGGGTTTGAAATGCTTCTTCAAGCGGGTGGCGTACCAGGCGGCATCGCGCAGGAACACATCGCGATCCGTACGGGTGCGGTCGCAGTTCTCGCGCCAGTCGCGCGTGGTCAGCGCCGACAGGTACAACACGCCGCGCGTGAGGCGCCCGAGATTGGCGATGGCACGTGCCGCCGTGCGATCGTCGAGGTATTGCAGCACGTCGTAGCAAACCGTGAGGTCGAAGGGATCCGCCGACCAGTCGGCCAGCGACCCCTGCGTCCAGCCGAAGCGCTGGCAAAGATATTCGCTGTATTCCAGACCGGTGTACCCGGCGCGCGGAAAGGCACGCACCAGCGGCGCGCGCAGCAGGCCGACGCCGCAGCCCGCATCGAGCATGCGGCGCACCGGCAGTCCGATGTGATTGGCGTACGCGGCGATGAGCGTGGCGCGCGCCTTCATCTCGGCGCGCGAAGTCACCGCGGTGCGCGAGTCGAAATAGAAGCGCTGGTAGTACGCCTTGTCGAAACGCGTACTCATTTCGTCCGGGAAATCTCACGCTTCACGGCGCGACGTACCAGCAAGCCGCCGGCCATGCCCACCAGACCGATGACCACCGCGATGCAGGCCCCTAACCAGTTGTCGTAGAACAACGCCACGCGCGCGCTGGTCGGCTCGCCGGACTTGTAGACGACAGGGAGCCGCGCGCCCACCTTGAAACGCTGCGTCGTCGTGGCCACCTGGCTGTCGAACTGGATGATCTCGCCGGTGGCGGTGGTGAAGCGCAGCCGCGGCCGATGGCGCGTTGCCTTGCCGTCGCGCACCTCGCGGTAGCTAACTACTTCGGCGGTGGCGCGCTGGGCGTCGGTTTCGAAGCTCAGGGTGCGATAGGATAGGTATGCCGCCAGCACCAGGCAGCCGAGGCCGAGCGCGAACAACAGACGCGCCGACAGGTCCAGAAGTCGTAATGCCATTTGCACGATTCACGGATTCACACTAGATTCTGAAGTCTATTCGATGTGGGGAGCACGATGATCGAGCCGGAGAAGAAAGGGTCCAAGTGGCCATGGATTCTGGTGCCCATTGCGGCCTTCAGCCTGTTTTTTGTCTTGCGCGAATGCCAGCACCGGCTGCCTCCCGCCGAACGTGCGACGCCGGCCGAGCCGGCGCCGCAATAGCGCCTCCTTACTGCTCGTTCAGCTTGAAGACGACGCGCAGACGATGCCACTGCGCGATCGGCACGCCATCGCGCGTGGCGGGCAGCAGGCGCCATTTGCGCTTCGCTTCGGCCAGCGTGGATTGATCCAGCGACTCGAAGCCCGAGCTCCTGACGATGCGTGCGTCGCCGACCCGGCCCGTAGGCAGTACATAGACCTCCACGTCGGCCGAGCCCGTCTTGCCTTCGCGAATCAGCTGCGGCGGATAGGGCGGCTTCGTGAGCGGGTAACGCGAGTCGGGGCGGACGCCGACCATCACGGGGCCCTGGAACGTCTCCCCCGTCGGTCTTTGCTCGATGATTTCCTGCGGTGGCCCGGTGATCACGTCCTGTTCGAACTGCAGTTCGGGGAAGTCCCGGGTATCGACGTAACGAGAATCTTGGGGTGCATCCAGATTGGGCTGCGGCGTGGGCGGCGGGTCATCGATCTGCACGGGCGCGTCGATGACCGTGCCAACGAACGGCGGCGGCTCCGCAAGCTTGGTACCGATGCCCATGCTGCGGGCGATGATGAACAGGACGCCGACGTGCAGCGCTGCGACGATGCCCATTCGACCTAATGCGCCGAGGGGGCGACGCTCTGCTGTGCGAGTAACCATAAAGAACCTCCGCGTGCACCAGAACTAAGGTGTCTGAGGAGGTGAACGGGACTAGCGGCGGGAGCGGGTTAGATAGTCGATGGCAAACGCCACGATTATTCCGGCAACCACTCCGAGCACAGCGCCTTTGATCATCACGTGGGTGGAGATGTCGTAAGAGCTGTAGTCGGCGAGCACTGCTCCAGAGAATCCGAGCGTCGCTCCCCACAAGACTGATCGGGAAAACATACGCTTCCTGGTTGCTCGCACGTCATCGCTACTGGAACGGGCCGAGGGCGTCCGCGAGGTCAAAAGGCGCCCCAATGTGCGACTAAGGCCCTGATTCCCCCGCAAATTGCCATATGTCCGGCTTTGTCGCACCTCGCTCCAGCCGCGTGTACCATTGCGCCCCCTCATGAGCCGCCGCCAGCCAAAAGTCGGGTTCGTCAGCCTCGGATGTCCGAAGGCGCTGGTGGATTCCGAACGCATCATCACCCAGCTTCGCGCCGAGGGTTACCAGGTTGCGCCTAACTACGAGTCCGCGGATGTCGTGGTGGTGAACACCTGCGGCTTCATCGACTCGGCCGTGGATGAGTCGCTGGACGCGATTGGCGAGGCGCTGGAAAAAAACGGCAAGGTCATCGTTACGGGTTGCCTCGGTGCGCGGCCGGAAAAGATTCTCGAGCGGCATCCGAAGGTGCTCAAGGTCACGGGCCCGCACGCCTATGAAGATGTGATGAGCGCGGTGCACGAGCACCTGCCACCCAAGCACGATCCGTTCCTCGATCTCGTGCCGCCGCAGGGCATCCGCCTCACGCCGCGCCACTACGCGTATCTCAAGATCTCCGAGGGCTGCAACAACAAGTGCAGCTTTTGCATCATCCCCTCGATGCGCGGGTTGTTGGCCAGCCGGCCCATCGACGAAGTCTTTCGTGAAGCCGAGAAGCTGGCGCGCGCCGGCGTCAAAGAGTTGTTGGTGATCTCGCAGGACACGTCGGCTTATGGCGTGGACATCCGCTACGCCCAAGCCGAGTGGCGCGGGCAGAAGTATGAAACGCGCTTCCTCGATCTGGCGCGCGGCCTGGGCGAGCTCGGCATCTGGGTACGCATGCACTACGTGTATCCGTATCCGCACGTGGACGACGTGATCCCGCTCATGGCCGAACGCCGCGTGCTGCCCTATCTCGACATCCCGTTCCAGCATGGCAGCCCCACGGTGCTGAAGCGCATGAAGCGCCCCGGTCAGGTGGAAAAGACGCTGTCGCGCATCAAGGCGTGGCGCGAGGTCTGCCCGGATCTCACGATCCGCTCGACCTTCATCGTCGGCTTCCCGGGCGAGACCGAGGCGGAGTTCGAAGAGTTGTTAGCCTGGCTGGATGAAGCGCGGCTCGACCGCGTCGGTGCTTTCAAGTATTCGCCGGTCACGGGCGCGGCCGCGAACGACGTGGCGCCGCACATACCGCCCGAGATTCAGGAAGAGCGCCTGGCGCGCTTCATGCAGAAGTCGGCGGGCATCAGTGCCGCGAAGCTTGCCGCCAAGGTCGGGCATCGAATGCAGGTGCTGGTGGACTCCATCGAGGGCACCGCGGCCGTGGCCCGAAGCATGGCCGATGCGCCGGAGATCGATGGCGTGGTCCGCATCGCCAAGGGCGGCAAACTACCGCTGGGCGAGTTCGCGCACGTGGAGATCACGGGCTCGAGCGATCACGACCTGGAAGCGAAGATCGTCCGTTCCAACTGACCCGATCGGGTCACCGCACCAGCCGGGTTGCGGCGGGCAGGACCTCGCCGAAATACTGTTGCGGCGTAACGTTGAGATTGGATGGTGCTTGCGTCTTGTGAGCCACCACCAGATCCAGCGCCGGTAGAACCGTGATGAATTGCCCGAACGCGCCGCTGGCGGTGTAGGCGCCGCTCAGCCCCGGGGCCCAGTGCGCGGCGGGATCGAGAATCCACCACAGGTAGCCGTAACCCAGGCCAGCGACGAACGGGGAAGTACGCTCGACTTCTGCCGCCGGCGTCGTGATGCGGGTAGTTAGTCCAATCCAGGAACGCGGCAGGACCTGGCGCCGACCCCAGCGGCCGCCTTGCAGCATCAACAGACCGATGCGCGCCATATCGCGCGTCGACAGGACGAAGTGCTGCGCGGGATGCGCCGACTCTCCCGTGTCGTTGCGAACTGGCTGCACTTCGATTTTCCAGTCCTGCATGCCGATGGGGCGCGCAACGTCTTCTTCGAACGCGCGATAGAGGCTTCGGCCCGTGAGCTTCTCGAAGATGGCGCCGAGCGCGTTGAAGTCCCAGTTGTTGTAGAGAAAATATTCGCCGGGCCGCACGGAACCTCGTGGCGGCGCACGATCGGAGGCGTCGCCGAGATTCGCGGCGCGATGGTAGATGCCGGACCGTGCCATCAGGAGCTGGCGAATCGTTGCGGTGCGTTCGATCGGCAGCAGCCCGCCGAGGTCGTCGAAGCCGATGGCCGCGAGCGTGGTATCGAGATCGATGGCGCCTCGCGCCACGGACGGTCCGAACGTCATGGACACGAGGCTCTTCCGCGCGGAGGCGAGATAAGAAGTGAGGCTGTCGTCGCCGTAGCTGGCGATGACGCGGCCGCGATAAGCCGCCATGAGTGAGGTGGTGTCCAGCCCGCTGAGCAGCGAAAAGAGTGCGCGGGCTGCGCTGGGGTTCGGCGCCTCGGCGCGACGCCAGTCGGGCGGCGCAAGCTGCGTAGTGTGGCGAGGCGCGTGAGCGCATCCGGCAGCCGCGGTGGCGCCAAGGATGAAGTTTCGCCGGTGAATCAACAGAGCCATACGCGCTCCTTGCGTTGTTTGCATTGGATGCACGCTCGCGGGTTGCGGTTTGATCCCCGCGCAAACCGCGTTCTCGGTGTCCGCTAGATGAGCCGCGGATAAGTGAACAGCAGAAAGTGCGTCGCGTTCACGCCGAAATGCACGGCCATTGCCGCTTCGATTCTACCGGTGCGCAAATACGCCCAGCCATAGCCGATTCCGGCAATGGCTGCGGCCAGCACATAGGTCGGCCCGCCGGCGAAATGCGCGAGGCCAAACAGGATTGCGCCTACACCGAGAGCGACACCTGCGGCGAGATTCCGGTGTGATCCGATGCGCGACAACTCCTGCTGCACGAAGCCGCGGAAGAAAGCCTCTTCCGAAAGGCAGGTGAAGAACAGGTTGATAGGCGCGAACAGCAGGAACAGCGCCGTCCACTTGGGCGCGAAGCGGGTGTAGCCCATGAGGATCACGGCCGCCAGCGCGACCAGTGCGGTGATGGCGAACACCGGCAGCGCACGGATCAGCACGCGGCCGAGTTCGCGCCAGGAACGCACGAGCACGGGATTGATGAGGCCCAGGATCAGGATGCCGGTAACGACCTTGGGGAAGCCGACGGCGATGGCATAAGGCGCGGCGCCGGCGGACAACACCACGGGTGCCACGAGCTGCACGCGATCGAAGCCCGGCAACAGCGCGAGACCCATGGCGAGCGCGAAAACAAGGAAGGCGGCGCCCGCGAACAGCTGCGGCAGTGGTTTGTCGGGGCCGGTCGCGCGTACGCGGGCGTAGGCCATTGCCAGCGCGGCGAGCAGCGCGATCCAGAGGGCGGCAAGTCCGTGCAGTGCGCCGGTGAAGTAGCCGGCGATGATCGCGGCGAGCAGCGAGGTGAGCCAGACGGCGCGGTGGACCCAGAGACCGAGAACCGCCGTCAGCAGGAGAACAAAAGGAAGGTAGGTGTTGGATATCACGATTATCGTTCGAGAGAGTTGGGCCTGGCCGCTTCACGGCGCCTTCGGCACTCCCGAGGTCGCGCAGTACTCGGTCATCCCCTTGGCCAGGTGATCGAACATCGCCCGCACCCGTCCGATCTTTTTCTGGTCCTCATGCATGACTATCCAGCAGTCGAGGTGCAGGGAAAACTCCTTCCCGAGCAGCGGCAGCTGTCACCGTTCGTGGAGATGTTCAGGGAAATGCGCGAGATGCGCTACCTGTGGCAGCGGCCGATGAAGCTGGACAACCGCAAGCTGGTCGCCGTGCTCGGCAGCGAGCCGCATACCGATCTGCACGATGCGGTGCGGGAGGCGCTGGCGTCGCTGGGATGCCCCGAGACTGGCGCGCCGCGAGCAAGGACTCCAAGTACAAACTAGTTGGTCGAGCCTGGTCGGCCGGTTTCATCGGCCGGTTCGTCGTCCTCATGCGGGCCGAGGTCGGGGAATTCCCGCGTAATCCGGTCGACGACTTCGACATCAAAGGTGTTGAGCACGCGGGCGATGCCTCGCTTGTACGCCGCGAACTCTTCCGGTGAGGTGGCTTTCTTCACGGGATCCAGGCTCGCGATCAGCTGATCGATACAGCCATTCACCATTGCGACAATCTGCTCAGCCAGCTTGCGTTCCATCAGGTCCGGCCCCTTTTGCTAGGAAATGGGGAGTGTCCCCATTATTCGACGGTGACGGACTTCGCGAGGTTGCGCGGCTGGTCGACGTCGGTGCCCTTGAGGATGGCGACGTGGTAGGCCAGCAGCTGCAGCGGCACGGTGTACACGGCCGGGGCCTGGAAGTAGCTCACGTGCTTGGGCATCTGGATGACGGTGACGCCTTCGGACGGCGTGATGCCCGATTCAGGATCCGCGAACACGATCAGCTCGCCGCCGCGCGCGCGCACTTCCATGAGGTTGCTCTTGAGCTTCTCGAGCAGGTCGTTGTTAGGCGCCACGGTGATGACCGGCATGTCCGCATCCACCAGCGCCAGCGGACCGTGCTTGAGCTCGCCGGCCGCGTACGCCTCGGCGTGAATGTAGGAGATTTCCTTGAGCTTGAGCGCGCCTTCCATGGCGATGGCCGACAGTGCGCCGCGGCCGAGGAACAACGCGTGATGCTTGTCGGCGAAGCGCTTGGCCAGTTCGTGGATGACCGGGTCGAGCGTCAGCGTCTTTTCGATGAGCGACGGAATTTCGATGAGGCGTTGCACCAGGCTGCGCTCACGCTCGGCATCCGCGGTGCGATGCTTGGCGAGCGCAATGACCAGCATGCTGAGTGCCGTCAGCTGCGTGGTGAAGGCCTTGGTGGAGGCCACGCCGATCTCGGGGCCGGCGCGAGTCAGCATCACGAGCTCGGATTCGCGCACCAGCGAACTTTCCGGAACGTTGCAGATGGCAAGCGATGACAGATAGCCCGCCTGCTTGGCGAGGCGCAGCGCCGCCAGCGTGTCGGCGGTTTCGCCCGACTGGGAGATGGTGACGAACAGCGAATTCCTGGGCACCACCGGATTCCGGTAGCGGTATTCGCTGGCGATCTCGACCGTGCAGGACAGCTTGCAGATCTGCTCTATGAAGTACCGCGCCACGACACCGGAGTGATAGCTGGTGCCGCAGGCGATGATGTGCACGTGCTCGGTGCGGCTGAAGATCTCGGTGGCGGTCGGTCCGAAGGCGGCCTCGAGAAGCCGGCCATTGGCCACGCGCTCGGCCAGCGTATCGGCCACGGCGCGCGGTTGCTCGTGGATTTCCTTGAGCATGAAGTGCCGGTACTGGCCCTTCTCGGCCGCGTCCGCCGACAGCTCGCTTTCACGGATCGGGCGCTCGACGGTGTCGCCATTCTTGTCGAGTACTTTGTACGAGGTGCGATGGATGTCGGCGACATCGCCCTCTTCGAGGAACATGAAACGGCGCGTGACCGGCAGCAACGCGGCCACATCCGACGCCACGAAATTCTCGCCAACGCCCAGGCCCACGACCACCGGGCAGCCTTCACGCGCCAGGATGATCCGCTCGGGCTCCTCTTCGCTAACTACCGCGAGCGCGTAGGCACCTTCGAGTTCGGAAACGGTGGCGCGTACCGCCTTGAAAAGATCCTTCTGCGACTGCAGATGGAAGTGCACGCGATGCGCGATGACTTCGGTGTCGGTCTCCGACGTGAAGGTGTAGCCGGCCTTCTTGAGCTCTTCGCGCAGCTCTTCGTGGTTTTCGATGATGCCGTTGTGCACGATGGCGAGGCCGTCATGCGAAATGTGCGGATGCGCGTTGCGTTCGGAAGGCACGCCGTGCGTCGCCCAGCGCGTGTGCGCGATGCCCACCTGGCCATGCGTGGGATCGGCTTCGATGGCCTGCTCCAGCATCTTGACCTTGCCGACCGTGCGCAGGCGTTTGAGCTTGGCGGTGCCATTCAGCACGGCGATGCCAGCCGAGTCGTAGCCACGGTATTCGAGCCGACGTAACCCCTCCATGAGGATGGGGACGACGTTGCGCTCAGCGATGGCTCCGACGATGCCGCACATTTAACAGTGCTCACAGGGCTTAAAGGGGGCGCTAGTGTGCCTGAGCCGGACGGCGGACCGCACCCGAAAAGAGGGCCCGTCGGCCGTATCTGATACCCCGCTCACATACGGTCGCCACCTGGCCCGGGAAGTATTCGAAATCAATACCTTAGAGCAGGTACAGCAGCCAGGCGCCGGTCAGGCAGGCGGTCGAGATTGCCGTGCCCAGGATGGGAATGCGGAACCAGTATTGGACTGCCAGCAGCAGGTAAACCGCACTGATGGCGGCCAGCGCGAACAGCGCCCACGGCGAGAACGCGAAGATCCGCAGGCAGGCGGCGACGATGAAACAGGATGCCGAGAACATCAGCGCGCCGAGGCTGTGGCTCAGGTTGAAGCCCACCCATCCCTCCCACATGGAGGATTCGCCGCGCGTCAGGCGAATCTTCGCGGCCTGCATGGCGGTGATGACCAGCGGATCGTCGGGCACGATGCGGCGCGGGTCGCGGATGTCGAGCAGCGTGTACAGCGCGTGCAGCGCGCCTAACAACCCGTAGATGATGCCGGCGATGCACAGCAGCGCACCGACCATCATGGAATGTTGGCGTCCACGTGTGCACGGAACGCCGGCCGTACCGACAGGCGCTGGTAGTAGCCGTGCACCGCGTCGAGTTTCGGGCGTTCGACCGGACTGTGCAGCCAGCGGTGGGTGGACAGACCTACGACCACGTCGGCGAGCGTGAAGAACTCGCCGGTGATGTACTGGCCGCCGGCGCGGAAATGATCGTCGAGTATGCGCATGTGCTGGTTCCAGCTCTCGACGCTGGCGGCAATCAGCTTGGGATCGGTGTGCGTCGGGCTCTGGCGCGCCAGCGCGTAGAAAGCATAGCGCCAGGAGGCGTTGAGATCGGTGGCCTGCCAGTCCATCCACTGCTCGACCAGCGCGCGTGGATGCGGCTCCGTCGGCAGAAACACGGATCGCGGCTGCTTCGAGGCCAGGTAACGGCAGATGGCGTTCGACTCCCACATCACGAACCCGCCGTCCTGGATCACGGGAATCTTGGCGTTGGGATTTTGCGCCAGCAGCCAAGCATCGGACTCGACGCGCTCGAAAGGCAGGTCGAGCTCGGCGCAGGTCCACAGCACCTTGCGCACGTTGATGGACGAAATCCGGCCGAGGATCTTGAGCGTCATCGTTGCGCTCACTTCTGCCGGTCGATGCTCTTGATGCGGCCGTCAACGATGGTGACGACCATGGGCGCGGCATTCGGGCCGCGGTTGAAAGTCCAGGTTTGCACCGTGGTTTCGCCGGTTTTCATCATGAGACCGTTATTGCGATTGCGCGTCAGGACATCGCGCGTGTCGCTGGCGCGCGCCGTGGGCTGGCCACACTTCGAAGTGAGCTCCGCCACGGGCATGTCGCTCGAGACTATCCACTTCCCGCAGCGAAACGATTCGTCGGCGGAAGCCGCGAACGGCAGCAGCGGCGCCGTTGCCAGGAAAATGAGGGCTTTCATGGCGCGAATGTTAGCACCCGGCTGCCCGGTTCTTCAGCGGCACCACTGCGTTTCGCAGGGCACACCGTCGCTATCGCCGTCCATCTTGACCCCCGGACAATTGCGCAGGACCCAGGTGGCCTCCTCGCAGGAATTCATCTGTGAGCAATACACGCGGCCGTCGCATTGGAAGCGCGCGCCATCGCCCTCCGCTGCCGGGTCGGCGCCAGGCGGCGGGGTGGCGAATTCGATCCGGGTGTCTTCTTCCCGGTACGCCGCGTGCTCCGCGGGCGCGCGATGCACGACCCGCTGGTAGCCGAACACCGCGAGGGCAACCAGGATGATGCCGAGCAATCTGATTTTCACGGCCTCTAGCTACTCTAGTCTGGCGCCTTTTTCAACCAGCAGCAGTCAAGCCGCACGATCCGTATGCTCATCGGCACTTCTCCATGAACACCAGCGTGACGGAAGGCGAGAGTGTTTTTTCGCGCGCGCGCCGATAGCCGAGCCGCTCGTAGAGCCTGAGGTTCCCTTCGCTCGATTTGCCGGTGAAGAGCTCATAGGTCTTCACCGCAGGGAAGTCGGCTTCGATCTTTCGCATGAGAAGCGTGCCGATGCCGCAACCCTGCGACTCCGGATGCACGACGAGCCGCCCGATATGGCACACACCGTTCTCCGCGCGTGCGCGCACGGAGCCGACCAGTTTGCCCGCCACCGTTTCGTCTTCGACCGTCGCCTTGAGCACGCGCGACGTGGCGAACTCGGCTCTCAGGTTTTCCAGCGTTTGGGTGAGCGGCGGTAGCGTCCAGTCGCCGTACAACCGCGCTTCGGATTGATAGGCAAGCTTCTGCAACTCGAGAATGGCTTCGGCATCGGCGGTTGTCGCAGGTTCTATGCGCCACGGCGAGTGCCCTGCACTCTTGCTCATCGGCACGAACGGAATCGAGAGCCCTGACTCAATCGGCCATTCGATGAGCCCACCTTGCACATAGCCGCGCGCGGCATACAGACGCACACCGGGCAATGTGGCCATGAGTTCGAACCGCGTGAAGCCGTGCGCCATCGCATCCTGCTCGCAACGCTCGAGCATCGAGGTGCCCAAGCCACGCCGTGCGAAGTCGGGGTGGATGAAGAACGCGCGTATCCTGGCGGCGTCGCGCGCCGGGTCGAGCTCGGTTGCATCCCGGTCGGCGCGTGCGTCGCTGCCAAACAAGGTGCATCGGCGGCTCCATCCACCACAGCCGACGAGCTTGCCCTCGGCTTCGATGACGAAGTAGCTGCCGTCGCGAATGAGCTGTGTGTCGGTGCCAAAGGCGCCGCGCAATGCGCCTTCCACCTGCTCGGGCGAGTAGTCGCCGCGACTGAGTTCGCGCGCTGATGCCGCGATCAGCGGACCCAGGTCCGGCAGATCGGCCAACGTGGCGCGACGTATGCCGGGTCCGGTCTTCAATTGCCGAGCGGCAGGCACAGCTCGCAGGCGAACTCACCGGACTTCGCGTCGAAGTACGTGCCGCGCGGGTAGTGCTCGTGCAAGTGACGCTGCGCGTCGAGGCGGTGGGCCGGATCGCTCAGCACGGAGCGCATGAACCTGCCCCAGGCCTCGCCGATATGCGCACTCGTTCCTTTGAAATGAGTGACGGCATACCGACCACCCGCAATGGTGGTTTCATTCGCGTCCGGCAATGTGAGCGCCGCCGGCAACTCCACGCAGGCGTCGTAACGGCACATCTGCGCGGGTGTGGTCATGGGGTCGTCGATGGTCACGCCGTACCGCGGGCAGTCGACGAGACCGTGCTCCGCGAGCCACGGCGCAACCGAGCCGCGCCAGAACCGTCCCAGTGGTTCGCCCAAGGGACCGGTGTAACGCAGGCAGGCAACTTTGACCGGCTGTCGTTCGACGATCGTGAACTTCACGCGGGAAGTTTACACGCCGCGGCATTTGTTAGGCTTGCCGGCCCGACGCTCAGTGACGTTTGAAGTATTGCACCGCACGTTCATGGCGCTCGGCGGCGGTGCGCGTGGCGAAAGTGCCGAGATTGCGACGCTTGCCGGTCTTGGGATTCAGCTTGCGTGAATACAGGCGGTACTTTCCGGTGCCGAGCTTGCGAATCATGCACGGCAGTGGAGCACGGCGGACCCGCCCTGCGCTGCCACCCGGCGCCGAAAGCTTCTGTGGGACTGTTACGACGCGCGCTTCACGAGGCCTTGAGCGCGAAGGTTTGCATCGGTTCCCAGCGGCCGCTCGAATTTTCGATGAGCACCAGCTCGCTGCAGCGCGCCGCGACACCACCGCCGGCCGGCAGCGCGATGCGAAGCTCCACTTCGATTTCGCAGAGCAGCGGCTCGTCGCCGTGCGCGACCGTGATGTGCGGGACGACGGTGTCGAACTTGCCCTCGAATGGCGGATAGTCCGGGAAAGCGCGAAAAACGCCGTCGATGAGCGCGCTGAACGGTTCACCGGGATCGGGCGCGAGATACAGCGCCACGGGGAAGCGTTCGGTGCGTGCCATGCGATAGTCGAAGCAAGGCACCGCGTCCGCGACCCGTTGCAGCGACGCGAGCACGCCGGCATTCACGAGCTGCGGCGCCATGAATGGATAGAGGATGGTGACGTGTGCCGGCACGTTGCGACGCGCGGAAGGATCGAACCGCTGCCGGTAATGCGCGATGTAGCGTTCCGCTTCGGGGACGCGGCAGATGAGCGCGGTTTCAGGCACGCGCTCAGCCGCAGCCTTCGACGTAGTTGAGGTGCTCCCACGGGCCCGCCTGGATCGCGGTCACCCGGCCGCTCGAAGTCTCGAATCGCAGGCCGTATTCGCCGCTCGACGATTTCAGCGTGATGGTGTGGCCCGCCGGGTCGTACTTGTGAGGCTGGATATCGAGACGCGAACCGTACAGCGCCTTCAGCTGCGCTTCCGTGGTGCCGATGCGTGCGCCGGATAAAGTGCCCAGCTTCGACGCGCCGTTCAATTCGACCCTGACGACCTTGCCACCGATGATCATGAGATCGAAGTCCGCCGGACCTCCGTGGTAGCGCAGATACCAGCATTCACCCGTTGGCGTCTTGCGCTCGAGTCCGGGGAAATCCGCCAGGGTCAACACCTGCTCGACGGTCATGCCGGCGCGGATTGGACCCAGGCCGCCCATGCCCAGGCACCAGCTGGCACCAGAGAATGCCGCGGCGCTGATCAGCAGCCCCAAGAGGGCCAGAAGCGCTGCGCGCTTCACGCGCGAACCTCCGCCACTTCGATCTTGCCTAACAACCATTGCAGCCCGGACAGGTGCTGCTGATCGTGGCTGCAAAGATAGTGGATCAGGCCGCGCAACGTGACCGGCCCGTATCCTTCGAACACCGCGGTGCGCTTGAGCTGGGCGTCATCGAGAGCGCGCAGCAGGCTCAAGGTCTGGGTGCGTGCGGCGCGAAACGAGGCGAAGACCTCGGCGGCACTGGCGGAAGCGTAGCCACGCTCCCGGGTGACGGCTTCGCTGTCGATGGCGGCCAGCAGCGGCGAGTGCTCGGCAAGCGTGCGCCGGAATCGCACCTGATAGCCTTCGATCTCGATGTCGCGCACGTGACAGATCTGTTCGATGGCGGTGAATGCCTCACTCGGCACGCCGTCCCAGGACGGCGGCGCCCAGTTCACGAACTCCGAAGGGAACGCCGCATAGTGTTTCTCGAGCTCGCGGGGGAATGCCTCGAGCGTGGCCAGCGTAATCGGATTCATGCGCGTGATTATCAACTGAAACGGTTGGCGTCACTTCACGCTGGCAAGGCGCGCCGGCAACGGCGAGTCGGTGAGCCATTTCACGGCGGCACCAATGTCGTTGTAGAACACGCGATAGTCACCCTCTCCGAAAGCCAGGCGCGCCAGATAGGCGAGCTTAGCCGTGGGGACCACGATGGCCCGCCGCAGATAGAGATCTCCGAGACTCTCATCCAGCGCGCGCTGCGACCACGGCACGTCGACGTGCGGCGGGTGCATTTCCAGCACGTCGTACAGCACTTTCGAGCGGCCCGCGTCGCGCGCGAGCTGCACCACCTGCGCCTGGCATTCTCCGAGCAGCTCGATCGTGGGCTCGCCCCGCAGCCGCGCGATGATGAGCTCGCCGCTCAATTCGACCCACAGTGCTCCATTCATTTTGCCTTCTTCTCCGGACGTTTCCAGCCTTCGAGCGTGACCTGCTTGGCGCGCGCCAGCGTGAGTCTTCCTTCGGGCGCGTCCTTGGTGATGGTGCTGCCCGCGCCGGTGCTGGCGTCCTTCCCTATGCGCAGCGGCGCCACCAGCATGTTGCCCGAACCAATGAAGGCGCCGTCTTCGATGTGGACGGCGAATTTGTTCACGCCATCGTAGTTGCAGGTGATGGTGCCCGCGCCCACGTTGACACCTTTGCCGATGACGGCGTCGCCGAGATACGTGAGGTGGTTGGCCTTGCTGCCATCGGCGATCTGCGCGTTCTTGAGCTCGACGAAATTGCCGATGTGCACGTCGTTACCGGCCTTGGTTCCGGGACGGATGCGCGCGAACGGCCCGATGCTGCAACGCGAACCCATCTCGCCCAGTTCGAGCACGCAGTTGGGATGAACGACGGAGTCCGCGCCGATGGTCATGTTCCGCAGCACCACATTTGGTCCGACGCGCACGCGGTCGCCCAGCACGACCTTGCCTTCGAGCAGTACGTTGGCGTCGAGGAACACGTCGCGACCCACGCTCACTTCACCGCGAACGTCGATACGCGCGGGATCGGCGAGCGTGACGCCCGCGGCCATGAGCTCGCGAACGCGCTCGGCGCGATACATGGCCTCGAGCTCGGCCAGCTGATGTTTGTCGTTGACCCCCAGTGTTTCCGCGGCGGTCGGCGCGATCAGGGGCGTGACCTTCGTCTTTTGCTTGACCGCCATGGCGATGACGTCGGTGAGGTAGTACTCGCCCTGCGCGTTCGAATTGCCGAGCTTGCGCAACCATCCGCGTAATAGTTTGGCCGGCGCGGCCAGGATGCCACTGTTGCCCTCGCGAATCCTGAGCTGCGCCTTGGTGGCGTCCTTCTGCTCGACGATCTTCTGGATGGCGCCGCGCGCATTGCGCACGATGCGGCCGTAGCCTGTGGGGTTGTCGAGCATCACGGTGAGCAGACTCAGGGATTTCGGGCCGGCCGTGTCGATGAGCCGGCGCAGCGTGTCGGCCTGGATCAGCGGCACGTCGCCGTACAACACGAGCACCAGTTCGTCGTCGGCGACATTGGGCATGGCTTGCATGAGGGCGTGACCGGTGCCGAGCTGCTCGGCCTGCAGCGTCCAGTGAAGTTCATCCGCGGCGAACGCCGCGCGCACCGCATCGCCACCATGGCCGTAGACCACGTGCATGGACGAAGGGTCGAGCGCACGCGCCCGACTAACTACATGGCGCAGCAGCGGCTGGCCGGCGAGCGGCTGGAGAACCTTGGGAAGAGCGGATTTCATTCGCTTGCCCTGACCGGCAGCGAGGATGACGACGGCGAGTTTCATGAGGCCGGAAGTTTAGCGGCCCGGGCCTGCCAAAGCGAAGAGGCGGTCGGGAATCAGCGGCGGAACTGTCGGCCGGTGGCGTTGTACGGATCGTTGCCGCCCGCATCGGTGGCGGTCAGGTTGTTCTTGCCCAGCAGCGTATCCATGACGCCGCTCCTGGTCTGCGGCAGGACGCGCGACCTGGCCGCGGGGCGCGGGCGCGACAGGCTCGGCACGACGGCCTCGCTTGGGGTTGCGGCCGCAGTCCAATCGATCTGGTTGTCGTTTCCGGGGCTCATGGAACAGCAATATACCCCCGTGATCTTTTCCTGGGGATGTCCGCGGTCGGCTGCTTCGGGCCGTTCGTCGGGGCCTTCGCCGGTCGTCGGGCGCTATCTACCGCCCGTCGCGGACCCCTCATAACACGCCGGTTCCCTGCGCGCGGCCGTAGTCCGTGTCGCGGTCGTAGTCCTGTTGTTTTTCCCGGTATTTGCGCAGGACCTGAGTGACCGTGTCGTCGAGCTTCGCCTTCACCGCTTCGCAACTCGAGGCCCGGGTACGCGCCCGCAGTTTGCGACCCACTTCGGACGCGGCGGAATGGGCGATGCGGTGGTGGCCGTCCTCGTGCTCGCGCAGAATCTTGCTGAAGCGATACCACCGGGTGACCAGCTCGGTCGCGACGTCGTCCGGCGGCGCCCAGCTGGGCAACCGCATGGTGACATCGAGATCGACCACCACATTGTTGGCGCGGCAGACGCCGTCTTTCCGGGTCATCGAAAACTTCCAGGCAATTCGATATTCGGTGTAGGCGTCGCCGCGCACGCCGGTCTCGCCCACGGGACCGAGCCGCGCAAGATCCGCGCGCAGCTCGGGAGCCGTGGCGCCGTGGATGGCGAAATTTTCCACGCGGAAGTTGAAGTTGTCCGCTGCCGCCAGCGCCGGCGACAGCGACAGCGACAGCGACAGCGACAGCGCCAGCAATGCCGGCAGAATGACGCGACTAGCTATAAACACCGTGGCATCGGCCCGCCAAAGATGTTGCCGCTCACGAGGATGTTCGTGAGATCCCAGGTCAGCCGCCCTGGTTCATGAGCGCGTGGATCTTGCCGAGCGTGGCCCAGTTGCGCGTAGTGCCGATTCCGTCGAAGCCCTTGAGCAGTGCCGGGGCCGCCTTGCTTTCGAGGATGCCGTTGGCGCACCACAGGTAGGCAGCGTGTTTTCCCACGTGAATCTTCTCGGCGCCCCAATCGGCCTTGGCGAGCGCCTGCACCGACGCCAGCACTTTGCTGTCATTGGTCACTGCCACGAGCAACCGCGCATGATCGTTGGCGATTTCGCCGAGCTCATTGCCGGCGATGATGCCGGCCACGTCTTTCCCGGACTTCACGATGACCAGTGCGTCCACACCGAGCTTTTTCAGTACCGCCTGCCGGATGCGCATCGCATGCTTGCTGCCGGTTTCGTTCTCGCCGGTGAAGACGGCGTTGCCGCTGTTCAGCAGGGTCTGCACCTCGCGGTAGCCCAGACTGCCTAACAGGTGGCGCAAATCGGCCATGGCGATGCGTTTGGCCTTGCCGACGTTGATTCCGCGAAACAGCGCGACGTAACGCGGCATGATTCAGGCGGGCGGCGGGATGTTCATGGAGAAGTAGTGTGCCTCGATGATCATGCCTTTGCGCAAATAGAAGCGATGCGCGTCGAGTCGCTTCACGCCGGAAAGCAGCCTCAGCTGCCTGCAGCCGCGGGCGGCAGCCTCGCCAGCCAGCCAGTCGAACAACGCGCCACCATAGCCCCGGGACCGAGCTGCACTCGCCGCCACCAGGTCTTCGATCTCGAGATATTTTCCCGCGTGCAGCCACTCGGACACCCGGAAGCCGGCGACGGCTTTGACTCCGTCATCCTCCAGGCAGGCGAGCGAGAAGTTCGTGGTTTGCATGAGATGGCGAATCGTCGCCACGAACGAGTCCGCGTTGAGCTGTGGGCGAAGCTCGGCGAGAACCGGAAAGCATTTCGCGATTTGTTCCGGGGTGGAGGCGACCTGAATGTTGAACGGGCGCAACGGGTCAGTCCCCGTCTGGAATGGAAAAAGCCGTGATTGCCGCTGCTCGCACGCCGCTTGCCTATATATAAGAGTGAGCCACTCGACCGGACGCCCGCCCGAGACGTGGAAGTCTACTTTCCGGCTGGCGCTGCGTCGAAGCCCCGGCACGCGTCAACGATGGCTGCGGCGATTTCCGGGTCCGACGGCGGCAGGTTCAGGAATACCTGGTAGCTCTTCACTGCCAGCACCGCGATCTCGCTCGGGCGCGATGGTACATGACCTCCCGGAAAACGAACCGGGTGCTGGCGCAGAAAATTCGCCGCCGCGGTCACCGCACGATGCTCGTCTCGATCGCGGTCGCTGGGGTAGTCGAAACGCCACCGCGAGACGCGCTCGTTGATCACACTCTTGTCAGGACCTGCACTCATACCCGCCGCGGTGAACACGCGGCAATCGTAGGTACGGCAGGTTTCGGGCCGATGGTGATAGATGGAGCAGCCGCCGTTCGCGAACATGAAGCAGTGCCCCTGCTCGTCGAAGCCCATGAGCATGTTGCCGTTGGTGGCACCGGGCACCGGCCGCAGGTTGTCCGGGCCGATCTGATCCAGCGCCGACTTCTCGTGCGCCCGCACCTTGATGAAGTACGAGGAGGTGCAGCAGCCGACGCAATCGCCGCAGGCCACGTCCATTCCGGAAGTGCCGGCAAGCGCCGCGCGCATGGCGCGCAGCCAATCGGAAAAGTTGCCGGCATTCATTGACGCATGCTCGCGCTTCCCGCGCAGCCGCGCAATGAAGCACGCTTTACAGCGCGTCGTGTCGCGTGGAAATCGCGTGGTTGTAGCGCTGCTCGAACTGCTGGCGGCTCATGGCCACCGCCCAGAGGCGCGTGAGATACGCGAATTCCTTTTCGAACAGGTCGTGGCAGGGCCTGGCTTCCCGCGCGTGCCGGCAATTGCGACACAGGACGCTGAGCCACCCGGGGTGCTTGAGCAATTCGTACAGGCTCTGCAGCTTGCTATCGAGCGTGCGCACGGTTTCGTTGCCGCGCAGATAGTCGTGCCGCAGCGCGACGAGATATTTGCCGGCTGCCAGCTGTGAATCCAGCGCCTGGTAACCGCTGTAGCGCCCGACGACGTGTTCGGCGAACGTCAGCACTTCGTGACGATCCACGGATGCGGCGAGGAAGACGATGTCGGTGTCGTCGCCCTCTTCATCGCGGCGCAGGCGATCGAGCGCCCAGTCGATGCATTCCTGATAATCGCCGCCTCCCGATTTCAGGAGAAAATAGCTGCGCTCGAGCTGGTTGATCGCTTCCATGAATCTTCCCCGGAGAGTACGACTAACAATCTACGCCGGGACGAGCCACGAGATATGTCGCGGAGGAAAGTACCTATGAGAGCCGCGCCACGGTTTTGCATGGCCGAGGCGACGAACGCGCGCTTAGGGAGAAATCGCAAACGGACCGGTATGAGAATTGAGCCACGTGAGCGCGGCGGCTTCGGTAGTGAAAACATCGCCCGAAACCCCGCGATTCTGCGCCATGAGCAGCGCCAGCTTCTCGGGATCCATGTGCTCGCTTCTGACCACCAACGCAACGCGTAGCGTACCAGCCGATGCCTGCGCCCACTTCTCGGCGATGTTGTACCGCTCGAACACGCCTGGGGACGGAAAGCCGACGAGACCGCTGGCGTTCAAGAGCAGCTCCGTCAAACCGATAGAGCGCGCGTACCGCATGGCCTCGGCGCACATCTGCAGCGCCTGCTCGAAAGTGACGGTTGCGGCCGGCCGGTAGAAGCCGGTCCTTCCTATCTGCTCAAAAAAAGCCGGGGGGTTCATGACTGGACGCAAGTTTGCGCCAATCGCAGCGCGGCGCCAACAGGTCAGCAGCCGGCCGGACCGACGCCGGCCCCAGTCAGAGGCCTGACTACTTGACCTTGCGGAGCTTCTGGATGAGCTTGATCTGCTCGTTCATGCGCACCAGCTCTTTCAGCGCCTCGGCCTGTTCGAGCTTGTCGGTGGCGCCGCGCAGCGCGTCTTCGGCGCGCTGTTTCGCAGCCAGCGCCGCGGCTTCATCGAGGTCCTTGGCGCGCAGCGCGGTGTCCGCGAGCACGGTGATCTTATTGGGCTGGATTTCCAGCGCGCCGCCACCGACGAAGAAGTGCTGCTCCGCCCCGTCGGGCGTCTGCACGCGTACTTCGCCGGCCTTGAGCAGCGTGAGCAGCGGCGCATGACGCGGCGCAATGCCCAGCTCGCCCTGCGAACCGGGCGCGAACACCATCGACGCGGCGCCCGAGAAGATTTCTCCCTCGGCGCTGACGATGTCGACATGAACGGTGTTTGGCGTGGCCATGTAGTTAGCTCAGTTCAGCGTCTTGGCTTTCTCGACCGCTTCTTCGATCGAGCCGACCATGTAGAACGCCTGTTCGGGCAGGTGATCGTAGTCACCGGCGAGAATGCCCTTGAACCCGCGAATCGTGTCGGCCAGCGGGACGATCTTGCCGTCCTGGCCGGTGAACACCTTGGCGACGTTGAACGGCTGCGACAGGAAGCTGCGCACCTTGCGGGCGCGGAACACCGACTGTTTGTCTTCTTCGCTCAACTCGTCCATGCCGAGGATGGCGATGATGTCCTGCAGTTCCTTGTAACGCTGCAGCACGGCCTGAACGCCGCGCGCGGTGTTGTAGTGCTCCTCACCGACGACCAGCGGATCCAGCTGGCGGCTGGTGGAGTCGAGCGGATCGACCGCGGGGTAGATGCCGAGCGCGGCGACCTGGCGAGAGAGCACCACCGTCGCGTCCAAATGCGCGAACGTGGTGGCGGGTGACGGATCGGTCAAGTCGTCGGCCGGAACGTACACGGCCTGGATCGAGGTGATCGAGCCGGTCTTCGTCGAGGTGATGCGCTCCTGCAGAACGCCCATTTCTTCGGCCAAGGTTGGCTGGTAACCCACCGCCGACGGCATGCGGCCTAACAACGCCGACACTTCGGTACCGGCCAGCGTGTAGCGATAGATGTTGTCGACGAAGAACAGCACGTCGCGGCCCTTGCCGTTCGGCTGGATTTCGTCGCGGAAGAATTCCGCCATCGTGAGACCGGTGAGCGCGACGCGCAGGCGGTTGCCCGGCGGTTCGTTCATCTGGCCATACACCATCGCGACCTTCGAGTTCTCGAGGTTCTTGAGGTCGATGACGCCCGACTCGGCCATCTCGTGATAGAAATCGTTGCCTTCGCGGGTACGCTCACCGACGCCTGCGAACACGGAAAGACCCGAGTACTGCTTGGCGATGTTGTTGATGAGCTCGAGCATGTTCACGGTCTTGCCGACGCCGGCGCCGCCGAACAGGCCGACCTTGCCGCCCTTGGCGAATGGCACCAGCAAGTCGATGACCTTGATGCCGGTGACGAGCAGATCCTGACCGCCGGCCTGTTCGTCGTACGACGGGGCGGGACGGTGGATCGGCAGCGTGGACTTCGCGGCGACCGGACCCCGGTTGTCCTGCGGCGTGCCCAGCACGTCCATGATTCGGCCGAGCGTCGCCTGGCCGACAGGAACGTTGATCGGCTTGCCGGTGGCTTCCACGGCGAGGCCGCGCTTCAACCCTTCCGAGGCACCCATGGCGATCGTGCGAACGACGCCGTCGCCGAGCTGCTGCTGCACTTCGAGCGTGAGTTCCACGTCTTTGAGCTTGAGCGCTTCGTAGATCTTCGGGATCGAGTCGCGCGGAAATTCCACGTCGATGACGGCGCCGATGATCTGGGTAATTTTGCCTTGAGCCATGTTCACTAACCTCTAACTAATTCTTTGCTTACGCGCCGCGCGCGATCACTTGTCCGTCTTCAAACGGCAGCCGCGCCACCGACGATCTCGGCCAATTCCTTGGTGATCGCAGCCTGGCGGGCCTTGTTGTAGATGAGCTGGAGCTCGCCGATGAGCTTGCCGGCGTTGTCCGATGCCGCGCCCATGGCGATCATGCGGGCCGCCATTTCGCTGGCGACGTTCTCCACCGCGCCGCGATACACCTGCGCTTCGATGTAGCGCATGAGCACGCCATCGAGGATCGCGCTGGCATCGGGTTCGTAGATGTAATCCCAATGTTCCTGCAGATCCGCGCCGTCCATCGGTTCGACCGGCAGCAGCTGCAGGACTTCGGCCTTCTGGGCCATCGTGCTGACGAAATGCGAGTGCACGAGCAGCAGCCGATCGATGCTGCCGTCCTTGTACGCGTCCAGCATGACCTTGACCGTGCCGATCAGATCCTTGATGTGCGGGCGATCGCCCAGCCCCTGCGTGTTCGCAAGGATCGGGTTCGGCAGGCGGCGGAAGAACGCCGACGCCTTGCTGCCAATGAGGCACATCGAGACCTTGGCGCCCTTCGCCTGCCAGTCGCGCATGGCGAGCAGCGCGGCCTTGAAAATGTTGATGTTGAGTGAGCCGCACAGACCGCGATCGGAAGAAATCACGATGACGCCGACGTTTTTCACTTCGCTGCGCTCGACCAGGAACGGCGAGCGGTAGTCAGGGTTTGCCTGCGTGAGGTTGCCGATGACAGCTCGAATCTTCTCGGCGTACGGACGCGCCAGGCGCATGCGGTCCTGGGCGCGACGCATCTTGCTGGTCGCGACCATCTGCATGGCCTTGGTGATCTTCTGCGTCGATTTGACGCTCAGGATCTTGGCGCGGATTTCTTTGGTGCCGGGCATCTAACTTCTTCTCTTAGAACACGCCGTCTTTCTGGAAGCCTTCGCACAGCGCCTTCAACGCCGCTTCGTGCTTCTTGAGCACGGGCTCGGCATTGATCGCGTCGATCGTGGCCTTGTGGCTGCTGCGCGCGTAGTTCTGCAACGCGTTTTCGGCATCCACGACCTTCTTGCGATCGACCTTGTCGAAGTAGCCGTTGTTCACCGCGTAGATCGACAGCGCCATTTCGGCCACCGACTGCGGCGCGTACTGCTTCTGCTTCATCATTTCGGTGACGCGAATGCCGCGCTCGAGCTGGCGGCGGGTCGCTTCGTCCAGGTCCGAGGCGAACTGCGAGAATGCCGCGAGTTCGCGGTACTGCGCGAGGGCCAGGCGGATGCCGCCGCCCAGACGCTTGATGATGTCGGTCTGCGCCGCGCCGCCGACGCGCGACACCGAGATGCCGGCGTTCATGGCCGGGCGGATGCCGGCGTTGAACAGGTCGGTCTCAAGGAAAATCTGGCCGTCGGTGATCGAGATCACGTTGGTCGGAACGAACGCGGTCACGTCGCCGGCCTGCGTTTCGATGATGGGCAGACCCGTGAGCGAACCCGTCTTGCCTTTGACGGCACCCTTGGTCGCCAATTCAACGTATTCCTCGTTGACGCGCGCGGAACGCTCTAACAAGCGGCTGTGCAGATAGAACACGTCGCCGGGATACGCTTCGCGGCCCGGGGGGCGGCGCAACAGCAGCGAGATCTGGCGGTAGGCCACGGCCTGCTTCGACAGATCGTCATAGATGATGAGAGCGTCTTCACCGTTGTCCATGAAGAACTCGCCCATGGTGCAGCCCGAGTACGCGCTGATGTACTGCATGGCGGCGGGCGTCGACGCGGAGGCGGCAACGATGATGGTGTGCGCCATGGCGCCGTGCTCTTCGAGCTTGCGCACCACGTTGGCGATGGTCGACTGCTTCTGGCCGATGGCGACGTACACGCACTTAATGCCGGAAGACTTCTGGTTGATGATGGTGTCGATGGCCATCGCGGTCTTGCCGGTCTGGCGGTCGCCGATGATCAGTTCGCGCTGGCCGCGGCCGATCGGGACCATCGAGTCGACGGCCTTGTAACCGGTCTGCACCGGCTGGC
>JBDTSV010000159.1:0-34311 GCA_039930985.1 Pseudomonadota bacterium | reverse complement strand
TTTGTAATGGGAAGGAGAACGCCGATAACACGGGCGGCAGCCGCTGCTGGAATCGCCGACAGGTGAAGGTACGGCAGCTCCGAGCGATGACGCCGTCTCTGCCAATCCGTATGAGTGCTCGAGTCATGCCGTAGTGGCGCTCGGGGAGGTCACGTCATCCCCCACTCCCAGCGTGCTTGGCCGTCTACTTCGAGTCGGAAGGACGCAGCGCGTAACGAAGGATGTCGAAGGAGTTCTGAAAGGCGATTGGAAGGTTCGTACCAACTACCTTGCTGTTGCCCGAGGATGAGAAATGTCCGCCCTCCCCATCAGTCCACCAACGGATCTGCACGCTGCCGTCGGCCGGCGTGTACTTCGCCGCGTTGTCGACCAGGTTCGAGAAAGCCGACTGCACCATCGCTTCATCGCCGATGAGGTGGGCCGCCGACTCGATGATCACCTCGACCTGGCGCGGATGTACGGGTCTTGCCAGCACGTCCTTGCGCAACATTGCTGCCATTGCCGCGACATCGACTGGCAGCCCCTTGATGGGCGCATCGTTGGCCTCGAAGCGCGACAGCTCGAGCAAGTCTTCGATGATGCGAGTCATGCGGTCGGTCTGCCGGCGCATCTCGGCGATCGGCCCGGCGAGCTCACCCAGGTGAGGATCAGCGCTGAAATTTTCGAGATACCCGGCGACCACGGTGAGCGGCGAGCGCAATTCGTGCGAAGCATTGGCGACGAAGTCCTTGCGCATCTGCTCCATGCGCACTTCGCGCGTGACCTCGCGCAACATCAGCAGGCGCTGGTCCTCACCATACGAGATGAGCTGGAAAGCAATGTACCGCTCGATGGGGGTGTCGATGCGCACGATCACCGGCAGGGAATATTGGCCGCCATGCAGGTAACGCACGAAATCCGGATTGCGCACCAGGTTGTCGACGCGCAGGCCCAGGTCGGCACGCCGCGAAAGGTCGAGCAACTCGCCGGCCTTGCGATTGAACCAGACGATCTCGCCCAGCGGGTCGAGCATGATGACGCCATCGGGCATGGCGGCAGTAGATCGCCGCAATTCGCGGAATAGTCGCGTCAGCCGTTCTTTGTGGAAACGCTTGCGGCGGTGCAGCCGCACCACCTGCGCCACTACATCTCCCCACAGTCCCATGGCGTCGGGCGGATCGGCCACGCTGCGATGCTGCAGCCAGAAATGCAGCGCGCGCAGTTGCCAGAGATTCCACGCGAGATAGAGCGCCAACGCACCGCTGATGCCCATCCAGAACGCACCGGCAAGCCAACCCAGCACCGCGCCCAACGCCAGTGCCGCCAACACACGCAGCGCGACGTAGACGAAGGCGGTGCTGCCGGATGTCATGGGTCGGCTCAGAGGGGCTTGGACGAGAAGCGGTAGCCCGAACCGCGGACGGTCTGAATGAGGCGATCGTAGCCAAAATCCTCGAGTGCCTTGCGCAGCCTGCGGATGTGGACGTCGATGGTGCGTTCTTCCACGTAAACGTTTCCGCCCCACACGCGGTCGAGCAGTTGCTCGCGCGTGTACACGCGCTCCGGGTGCGTCATGAAAAACGCCAGCATGCGGTATTCGGTGGGGCCCAGCGCCACGGTGCGTTCGCCCGAACTCACGCGTTGGCTGCTCTGATCGAGAACCAGGCCTTCAACGTCGATGCGCTCGGCGCCCTCGGCCGGCGTCGTGCGCCTCAGCACGGCGTTGATGCGCGCCAGCAGCTCGCGCGGCGAAAACGGTTTGGTGATGTAGTCGTCGGCACCGCCCTCGAGCCCCGCCACCTTGTCGCCCTCTTCGGCGCGCGCCGTCAGCATGATGATCGGCAGCTCTCGAGTCTCGCGGTCGCGCTTGAGCGCGCGCGTGAACTCGAGCCCGCTGGTATCCGGGAGCATCCAGTCCACCAGCAGCAGATCCGGAAGCTTGTTGGCAACCTCGGCCCGACCGGCGCGTGCGTCGGCGGCTTCGCGGACTTCAAACCCCGCGCGACGCAATCCGAAGGCGATCATCTCGCGAATCGGGCGCTCATCCTCAACGACCAGAATCTGTTTGGCAGACATGTTTGCTGACACGACATCCCAAGTGACGGTTTTGTGGCGTGCGCATTACAACGGCAGTCTATTGCACTTTGATTACACAGACGATTCAGCGACGCGATCGCGGACATAAACCGGCAAAGCGGCCGCCGGATCGAGCATCTGACGGGCCGCAACCGCAGGCCGGGCCAGCGCCAGCACCTCGCTGGCACGCGGCAGAAGGTCAACGTGCAGCGACGCTCCGGCGAGCTGGCATCGCTCCGCCAGCGCAGGCCATGCCCGCAGCCCGCGTCCGGCGGCAGCCCACGGACGCGCGCCATCGACCGGGAGCAACACCTGCGCGGCGGCACTCACGGATTCCGCACCGGACGCAGTCACGGCGCCCTCCACCGAGAAATGCGCCCAGTACACTTCCCGCATGCGCGCATCGTTGGCCACGAGCACGCGGCGCACCGCCGGATCCAGTTGCACGACGCGCTGGGCCACGGCCGCGAGATCGGAGATCGGCACCACTCCGACCTCGGCGCCGAACGCCAGGCCCTGTGCGACGCTTGCCGCAAGCCGCACTCCGGTGAATCCGCCGGGTCCTCGCCCGAAAGCGATGGCATCGAGCGAGGTCAAGCTGATGCCGCCCTCGGCGAGCACCGCGTCCACCATGGGCAGCAATTGTTCGGCGTGACCGCGTTCGAGTTCGGCATAACGATCGATGCTGCGATCGCCGATGCCGAGCGACACCGAGCAGGCTTCCGTGGCGGTATCGAGCGCGAGAATCTTCATGCGAGCTCGCCGTCCATGACATCGGGCTCGCGCGTGAGCGTGGCAGGCAAGGCAGCGGTGCCGGCGATCCGCCGCAGAAACCTATCCGCGTCGGCGCTCATGCGCGTGACCGGCATCGGCGGCAGGCTGGCACGAAACACGCGTCCGTAAGGTTTGTCGATGAGGCGCGGATCGCAGATGACCACCACGCCGCGATCGGTCTCGCTGCGGATCAAACGGCCGACTCCCTGCTTGAGCGCCAGCGCCGCTTCAGGCAATTGATATTCGCGAAACGCATTGCCGCCGTTGGCCTTGAGGTGTTCGATGCGCGCCTTGGTGAGCGCATCGTCGGGCGAGGAAAACGGCAGCTTCTCGATGATCACCAGGCGCAATGCGTCGCCCTTGACGTCCACGCCTTCCCAGAAGCTGGCGGTGCCTAACAACACGGCGTTTCCGGATTCGCGAAAGCGCCGCAGCAACTGTTCGCGCGGCGCTTCGCCCTGCACCAACAGGGGAAAGTCGCCGAGCTCGGTCCAGCGATCGCGCATCAGTTGTGCCGCACGTTGCAACGCGCGGTGGCTGGTGAACAACACGAAGGCGCCGCCGGCCGAGGCTTCGATGAGCGGCACCGCCACATCGACCACCGCATTGGTGTGTGTCGGCGCGGAAGGGTCCGGCAATTGCGTCGGCAGGTAGAGCAGCGCCTGGGTTTCGAAATCGAACGGGCTGGCGATGGCCAGCGTCTCGGCGTCATTGAGCCCGAGGCGCGAGGTGAAGTGCGCAAAGTCTTCGCCCACGGAAAGCGTGGCCGACGTGAAAATCCAGGCCGCGCGCGTGCCTCCGGCCATGGAGGCGAAACGCGCCGCGATGTCGAACGGCAGCAGGCTCAGCGTGAAACCGCGCTGCGTGATTTCGACGCTTCGGGCACCTTCGTTCTCCTCGGCGTGCACGATGGCATCGAGCCGCGTCGCCAACTCGGTGGCGCGCGCCGAACACTGCGCAAATCCCGGCTCCCGGCTGAACTCATTGAGCTCGGCGTTCAGTGCACGAAGCGCCCGCGCAAGATCCTGTGCCGCGTCGGCGAATGGCGTATCGGCCGCCAGCCAATCCGGCCGCTGGGTACCGCGCAGGATTTCCGCGAGCGCAGCCAGCGTTTTCTCCACGCCACCGAGCTCGCCCGACAGCGCTGAAGAAGGCGCGCGCGCCTGGGCCAATTCCTGGCGCGCGTCGCGCACCAGCAGTTCCACCTGGCGGCTTCCCAGGCGGGTGCCGAAGAACTGCGTCGCGAGATCGGGAATCTGATGGGCCTCGTCGAGGATGACGGCGTCCGCCGCGCCCAGCAGGTCGCCGAAGCCGTCTTCCTTGAGCGCCAGATCGGCCAGCAGCAAGTGGTGATTGACGATGACGATGTCGGCTTCGATCGCCTTGCGGCGCGCCTCGACCACGTGGCATTTGCCGATGTCGGCGCAGCGGGCGCCAAGGCAGTTGTCCCGGGTCGAAGTGACCTGCGGCCACAGCGGGTGCGCGTCACCGAGGTCCGGCACCTCGGCCAGATCGCCCGTCCTGGTGATGCCAGCCCAGCGCTCGACCCGCGTCAGCGTGCGGTCGCGTGTGCCGGCGAGACTTTTCTGCCCGCTCAGCTGCTTGAGCCGATAGGTGCACAGATAGTTAGACCGGCCTTTGAGCAGGGCGACGCGCGCCGGAACGCCGATGGCCCCGGCGACCAGCGGCAGATCCTTGTTGAACAACTGATCCTGCAGGGTGCGCGTGCCGGTGGAAACGAGCACGCGCTTGCCGGACAGCAGCGCGGGCACGAGGTAGGCGAAGGTTTTGCCGGTGCCGGTGCCGGCCTCGACCACGAGCGGCGCGCGGTTTTCCAGGGCCAGAGCCACGCGGCTGGCCATTGCCAGCTGCGAGCGGCGCGGCGTGAAACCTGGAAGCGTTCGCGCCAACGGACCACGTGGTCCGAATACCTCGTCGAGTGATTGCATCATGAGCCCGGAGTTGGCCCGCCGTATCGGCAGGGCAAAGGGCAAACTAGCGCGATGGACGCAGGCTGTCGAGGTTCAAATCTTTGAAAGTGTCCTGGTCCGCCTTGATGCGGATCTTGACGTACGGACCCTGCGCCGTGTGGCGGCTGGCCGAGAAGTCGCCATCGGCGAATCCCGCGAAGTTGTAGCCCACCGACACCCAGATATTCTTGGCGATCGTGGCGCCGACATCGAAGCCGCTCGAATAGTCCATGACATCCGATTCCCAGGAGTGCAGCGCGGCGGCGTGCAGACCCAGATCGAAGCGGCGCGTGAGCTGGCGGCGGGCGTCGAAGCCGAGAAGATCGGAGATGCCGGCATACTTCTCGCCTTCGAAAGTGCTCGACACGTAGCGGACGCCATACTGAACGCCGACCTGCAGCGCGGGATTCAGCTGCCAGTTGGCGTGCAGATTGTTGACCAGGCGCGATGACTCGTACGAATTCACCAGGTCCGTGTGGTCGTCGTACTTCATCTCGAAGCGATCGAACACAATCCACTCGCTGTCGTCAGGACGGAACGCCCAGGCCAGGCGGCCGATCGCCGAAGTTGCGCCACCGCCGAGCAGTGAGCTCGAATCGAAGGCCTGCAACGATACCGACATGGCATGGCCCTCGACCGGCTCACGGTACCAGCCGGTGGTCGAACTCCAGCGGTCTTCGGTGTCGGAGTTGCGATGTTCGAGGCGGCTGGTGAGCTGCCACAGGTCTTTGCGGAACTGTGCGCCTACGAAGGCCGCGAAGAAATCCTCGGTCGTCGAGCCGGACGCGAGCGGCGCGCTCGGGTTTAGCGGCTCGAGATCCGCGCCGCGCATGGTGTTGGTCTGATCAACGCCAACGTCGAAGGCCCAGTTGTCCTTCCACTTGAAGCCCTGTGTGAGACCGAAATTCGCGAACGTGCGCGGACCGTACTCGGTTGCCTGAGTGTTGATGCTCGACTTCACCTGCGTGCGCTCCCAGGGGCGCGCGCGCATGCCGATGCGCGTGGTGTCGGATTCGATCTGGCTGCCTTCGGCGTGTTCGTATTCGGCGAAGAGCGTGGTCATATCGCTCAGGCGATAGTCCACGCCGAGGAGGCTGCGGGCCGGATAGTCGACGCTCGCATTCTGATCGCCGCCGCTGCCACCGAGCGCCGCATCCTGCGAAGCTCGCAGAGTCACGAGACCGTCCCACAGATCGAGACTGCCGGTGACGAAGGCCTGATCGGACACACGGTCGTCATCGCTCGCGTCTTCGTCCGCCACATGGCGAAAACCGCCGCCGACGCTGTAGCCCTGCTTGTTCATGCGCACGTCAGCACTCACCAGCAGACGGTTGGCATCGCTCGCGAGCACATTCTGTTGCTGGACCTCGCCCGACACCATCATCGATTCCGTGAACTTGTAGCGGGCGTCGACGCCGACGCTGCGGGTGCCGGTATCCGCCGTGAGCTGTTGGTCGACGCCGAAACCACTCTCGGTCTCGCGCGCCCAGGCACGTGCTTCGAGGTGCTCCGAGGCGTGCTTGCCTTCGACCAGCCAGGCGGTGGAGACGTCGGGGCGCAGCGGATCGTCCGACTGCGACTGCGCCACTTCCGCGCGTACGCGCGTCTGTGGCGACATCCGCCAAGTCAGGTCGCTGCCGAGGATGCGCGTATCGCCAGCCTGGGCACCCTGGTAGATGGCACTCGCGCCCACTTCGAGCTTGTCGTCGGCGAGCTTGGTGGCGACGCGCACACCAGCCGCGGTTTCATCATCGCCACCGGTGCGCACTTCGTAGTCGGCCACGATGAAGACCGGATTCAGATTCTGGTCGCGGCTCTGCACCGGTTCTTTGAAGAACACGGTGGCACGCTCGTAGTCGAGATCGTAGTCGATGAAGCGCGACAGCTCGTGTGACTCGATCACCCGCGTGATCTCGAAGCGGTCGCGGATTTCGATGTGCAGCTTGTCCGAACCGATGACGATCGGCGCGCGCGACAGGTGGTACAAGCCCGACGTGCCGTCGCCCCGCAATTCGTCCTGCACGAGGCCGGTGTCGGTGCGCGCCGCGAAGCCCGAAGCCTGGATGCGCTCGCCGCCGAAGTCGGCGCGCAGCCCCGAAAGGCTGCGGTTGTACTTGGTGAGCTCGGTCACCGTGAAACCGGTGTCGAAGTCGCCGAACAACGCCACGAACTGGCGGCGCTCGATCTTGAGGTACAGCTTGTTCTGCGATGCAGCTTCGAAGCGCTGCTCGGTGCCGTCGCCGTAGAGTAGATAGTACTTGTCAGGTTCGATCGTGCCCTGCAGGCGGTCGCGCGCATCCTTCTTCTCGCGCGCCGAGTCGTAGGCCGCGGTCACCAGGAATTCGCCCTTGATGCGGCCCTTGGCGAAGAACGCGACGCGGCCACCCTGGTCGAAACCTTCTTCGCGGTCGGCGGCGCTCGCCGTTTCCATGTTGCCGGAGATCTTGTTGTACGCGGCAGTGCCTTCGGCGATGCCGACCAGAATCCAGTCGCGCGCCGCCGGGGCGAGCCATACCTTGATCTCATCGCTCTGACGCTCGTTGAAGCGCAGGCGCAGCATCGCATTGCCGGTCGTCGTGGTCGGCTCGAGTTCAACGAGCGCCAAGCCGTTCTCACCCACTTCCACCTGCGGCTCGCGTGAACCCGTGGAAAGAATCTGGTTGTCGTTGAGCTGCTCGACTTCCCACCAGGAACGATACGGCGAGTCGACGCTGAAGTTCGCGATCGTGCCCGAACGTGCCGGCTTGCCGTACTTGTCGAACATGCGCAGCGCGATCACCGGACGCGTGCGGCCGTCGGCCACGAGCTTCGAAGCTTCCTTGTCGAGCTCGGCGCGAACCGGGCTGCCGCCGTAGTGCACCGTGCGCTTGGCCTGCCAGACGATCGCGCCATCCGCATCCAGGATTTTCGCCGCCAGTTCGTTGTCGCCGTCGTTGAGATCGACGCCGCGCCAGCGGCTCAGCGCCACTGTGTTCGCGTCGTTGAACGACACGCTGTCGAAGTTGAGTTTGTTGATCGCGACGTCATTGAGCGAGAGCTCGACCGTCTGCCGCGGATCGTGCTGGATCGCGATCTTGATCGAGGCGATCGCCGGCACGGCGTCGGCGTCTGGCGTGATCCAGCGAATGCCGGGCGACAGCGTATTGACGTCGATGGACTGCGAGCCGACGTGCTCGACCGGATTCACTCCATTGCGCGCCTTGCGCACCGCGTTGCCCGGGCCACGCAGGACCACGCCCACGGTGTCGAGTTTCTGCGCCTCGCCACCCGGCTTGACCAACTCGAGCGGCGCGTTGGCTTCGAAACGTGCGCCTTCGATGACGATGTCGACGCGACGATTCGCAGCCAGGCTGGCGGCATCTTTACCCGCCTTCAGCGGTTCGTCCGACCCATGACCTTCCACATGCACGCGCGCCTCGGAAACATTGAGCGCCGTGGCCAGGTAGTTGGCGACCGTCTGGGCGCGCGCGCTCGACAGCGCGTAGTTGTCGGCGAACACCTTGCGGTTGCGGCCGGAGATCGGCTGTGAGTCGGAATGACCGACGGCGCGAATGGTGAGTTCCCGCGCGCCGCGCCAGGAATCTATGAGGGCGCGCAGCGCCGCTTCATCGGCCGGCAGCAGCTCGGTCTTGAGCACATCGAAGCGCGGCGTGAAGGTGAATTGCGAGCGGCCATAACGCGCGGTACCCCGCGACAGCTGCGATTCGATGGCCGTCGTACGAAGGCCCGACTTTGCCGGGGAATCGAACAGCGCCATCGCGCGCACCGTCAGCGCCCCACTCGCGGCCGCCGTCGAGCGCGTTTGAAAGCGGAAGGCGCGGACAGCGCCCGCGGGCAGCTCGCCCAGGCGAGCGATCACGACGTTGTCGGTCTGGCTGACGACCGGCTCGCCGGCGCCCATGACCTGATCCTTCGAGTCGGTGACCTTGCTGCCATCCACGGTGGCGCTGCCCGGCACGTATTCGAACCCTTGCGGAAGCATGATCATCGCGCGCGTATTGCCCACGGTGACGCCGTTCACGTGCACCACCGCCTCGTGCGCGGCAAGGCCATCACCTTCACTGTCAGGCAGCACGGCCGAGTTGAAAGAAAGCTGTACGTCACCCTGCGGCGGGGCTTTCTGGCGCAGCACGAAGTCGCTGCGCCACAACGTGCCGCCGCGCAACTCGGCGAATTGCGAGTAGTCGCGGCCGGCATGGCCCATTCGATCCGCACAAGGCGCGAGCTCGAGATATTCGGGCAGCGTCAGCTTGTCGAGCTGCACGCTGTGCGTGCCGGGCTCGAGGCCTTCGAAGTGAAAACGGCCGCCCTCGTCGGTGACGCCATAGCGGCCGTCTTCGAGGTACACGCGAACGCCCGCGACGCCGGTATCCTTGCGGCCGTCCTGGGCGCACGTGCCTTCGAACACACGCCCGACGATGAAGCCCTTCTGCGAGAACAGTTCCTCGTTCATGCGCACCAGCGCGCGCGCTTCGTTCGAGCGCACGTTGCCGGGCGCAAAGGCCTGCGCGGTGTTGATGGCGTCTTTCATGCCGCGCATCGCCACCGTGAATTCGACGACGTAGCGCAGCTCGACGGACGTGCTGGCGGGCAGCGATGACTGCAGGTAGGTGAAGCTCGCGCCATCCGCCGCGATCGCCGGATCGGCGACGCGCACGCCGTTCAGACGCAGCGAGCCCGAGCGGAAACGCGCACCGGCCGGCAGACGATCGACAACCTGCACGTTGGTGAAGGCGCCGAGCTCGCTCGCGTTCTGCACGGTCAGGGTGTACTGCACGAAGTCGCCGGTCGTGGCGATCTGCTGGCCGGCGCTCTTGCGCACCTGCAGCGAATCGCCGGCGGCGTCGAGCGGCACGTCGACGGCGACCGACGGGGCAGCGGTCACGACAAAGGGCTGGCCGAATGAACCCGGCTGCAGGCGATACGGGGCGCCGGTGAGCGTCTGCAGGTCGGCGATCGTGCGCTGCGACGGAAAGGAGTGGCCGCCGGGCGGAACCACTTCGAAGCGATAGTTGCCGGGCGCGACCAGCGGAAAGCGGAACACGCCGGCCAGCAGGCTGTACTGGGTTCCGCCCTGGTCGGTAACGATCTGGCCGGTGACCATCTCGCTCGGGAAGCGGCTGACACCGTCATCGCCAAAAACCGTGGCGGGCAAGCCGGTGGTGACGTCGAGGAGGCGTACTCGCGCGCCGTTGATCGGCGTGCCGGTCTGCGAGTCGAATACGAGACCGAACGGATCGACGAGCGCGTCGGCCTGAGCGGAATCGGTGGCATCCGTCGGATCGACGTAGGTGGCATCGAGCTCGGCATTACGCTCGACCTGCAGCGAGCAGTCGGCGCTGGCGGCGCTCGCACTGGTGCCGATGTAGCCGACGAACACACCGGTGTTGGCACCGGTTTCCGCCAGTCGCAGCACTTCGGAATCGCCGGTCGACGGCACGGCGACGCGCACGTCGACCGTCTCGATCACGTTGCCGTCGCGGTTGCGGTCGAGGTCGACGACGCGCACGAAAATCGGATCACCGGCGTGCGCGACGCCGGTGTCCTGCATGGGAACTGGCTGCGTCGGGTCGAGGGCACCCTGGCCGAGCGGCGCCGGCGCAGGTAATGGGGAGAAGCCGCTGGCCGAACGACACTGCGTGGGGCCGGCGGTGGTGCTGCTCGGGCTGGCCACTTCGTAGCGCGCGATGTTGATCGTCGCGCGCGACGGCAGCGGTTGAACGGCCAGCTGAACTTCATTGGATAGCGTCGTGCGTCCACCCGTGGAACCGAACTGGTAAGCGACGCTTGCGGCGTTGCGAACCACGGTTCCAGGCGCCGTGACTTGCGCCACGGAAACCCGGGACGCAATGAGACACGCAGCAAATAACAACGAAACCCTCAAGCCGGCATTTACGCGGCTCATAAATGCGCCGAAGGCGGGGTAGCTTGTCGCTACCCCGCCCTCTGCGTGAGAGTACCCGTTGTCGCGGGCGTGGGACTTGGGTCGTCCCTTCGGACTCCAGGTCCGTTTGCCCGCTGCGTTTAACGTCATGATGCTTGTTAGCCTTCCGATTCCGATCGACTAGTTGATCGTCACGCGGAATTTCACCACCGCGATCTCGGCGGCAGTCGAACCCGGGTTGATGACACCCGAGGCGGCTGACGGCGAACTGATGGCACCGCCACCGACGAAGGGCATTGCACCCGCGACGTCGGCGCGCGCCGCGCCATTCAGCGTGGTCGAGCCGGCGATGTAGGTGGTGTTGGCCGGAATGATTTCCGTCAACGCCGCACCGCTCGTGACGAGGCCGTTGTTCTGCACCGAGATCGTGTATTCCACGACGGCGCCCGGAATCGCCTTGGCCTGACCCGCGACGCTGAAGCCATCGCTGATCACCGCAGCCGTCTTGGTGACGGTGAGCGTGCCCACGAAGTACTGGTCGAACGCCATGCTGACGCCGTTGTGGATGACGTTGCCGTCAGCGACGCCGGTCTCCGCGAACACCACGTCCACCGCAGCCGCGTTGTCGGCCGCACCGGACAGCGTTTCCAGAGTCGCGCCGCTCGAGCCGGTCGTCGAAGCGGAAACCACCAGGCGGATCGTCGACGCCAGGCCGTTGGCGGCCGTTGGCGATACCGGCGTGTCCGAACGGACAAACACATATTTACAGGTGTCTTCGCCGAGGGCCGGGATGAACGTCGTCGCGGCTTCACCCGCGAATGTCGGCGTAGACATCGTCGCCGTCGAACACGCGGCAGCCGAGATGTGCAGCGTGAAATTCGACATGTCGAACGAATCAGTGCGACCGAAGATGATCGCCGGCGGCTGCGTGTTGTCCGCAGCGATACGGAAATCCTGCGCACCGTTGCTGGTGTTGGTGACGCGGAACACGGTCACGACCTGGGTAAGGCCGGGGCTGGTCACGGTCGCCGCACCATTGGTTTCCTCAGCGATGAACATGATTCGCTTGTCGACCAGGAAGCTGGTCGCGGCGCCGCCACCGGCACCGGGAGTCGCGTTGCCCGTGGGCGACGAGTTGATTACGGTCTGCGGTACGCCGCTGACGCTGTAGTTGACGCTGGCCGTGTTGGTGACCGGTGTGCTGTAGTTAGTGTCACTACCCGCCGCGAACGCGGACGGTGCTGCACCGATCAGGCCAAGCGCAACGACAGCGAGGCTGGCTCGCCGCATTTGCTGCTTGAAAATCTTCATGGGTATTCCTCTCTCACTCTCTTAAGAAAAAATCAGTTCAAAATCGCGCGGAACCGGCCGAAGCCCTGCGCTCCGGGCGCGAATGAATTCTTGAAATTCCAGCGGATGGCCGTGTATTCGTCGGCGCGCGCCTTGCGCGAGGCGCCGCTCTCGACGACGGTCAGCTGGTCGGCGGCAGCGAAGGTCTTGCCATCCACCGAAAACTCGATGTCCGCGCCCGGGCCGATGGCGGAATTCGCCACGTAGGTCATGTGCTCGGGCACCGCGTCGTTGATGCTCACCTTCTCCGACGGCTGCTTGCAGATGTTGTTAGCCGTTATGGTCCAGATGACTTCCACGCCCGGAACCACCTTGGTGAGCGGCACGAGCTTCGTGGATTTCTCGCCCTTGGCATTGACCACTTCCTGCTCGACCTCGGCGGTCGACTTGAGGGCAATGCAACCCTTGTCCTGCGCAAATGCCTGCGAACTCAGGCCGCAGGCGACGATGGCGGTGAGCCCCAGAATTTTCAGTCCCTTGACCATGTGCGTCTCCTTCACGATGTGCTTCCTTAGTTGATGACCACGGCGAACGTGACCGTCTGGGGTCCGCTGGCCGTGGTGAGATTTCCGAGCGTCACTCGCACGCGCGCGGCAGGCGTCGTGGAATAGTCCCCGGCGTCGGCATCGGCGCCGTCCGAAAGCACCGCCGCGTTGAGCCGCAGCGTTCCGGGAACGTAGGTGGTGTTGGCGGGAATGTTGTCGCTGAACACGGCGTTGATCGCCGAGCCCGAGCCCGTGACGTTGACCACGATCGAATAGTTGATACGGGCACCCGGTACCGGACGGGCGCCACCGAACTGGTCGACGACGGTTTGCGACTTGGCGGCGGTCAGGCTGACGCCCGAGACCACGTAGCTGCTGTCAGCTTCGCTGTCGGCGCCAGTGGTACCGACGACCGCGTCGACACCGCCGACGCCCTGGCCGACGAAGGTCGTGCCCGGAACGCCCGTGCCGGTGCGCGAGTCCGCTGTGAGGCGCGTGAAGCCGATGTTGGTGTCGACGACCCAATTCGGAATGCTATTGACCACGAGCACCGTGACGAAACCGTCGGCGCTCAGTACCGGATCGTTGCTGCCGACCACGTAGGGCGTGTCGCCAGGGGACAGATCACCGCTGGCATCGGTGTCGAAGTAGATAGAAGGCGTTGCCGGTATCGGGTCGAACTGGTCGCCAGCGATGGTGCTGGTCATGACCAGGCGGAACGTCTCGCTGCCGTTGCCGGTGTTCGTCACGCGATAGCGGACTTCCTGCTGGGTGTCGCCGGCATTCACCGCGACGGTTGGCGTCTGCGCTGTCACGACCACGTCGAGGATTTCCGCGACCGTGACTGTGACGGTGTTCGAGCTCGCCGTGGTGTTGACCGTGCCGATGGTGTAGTCGACCTGCGCGGTGTTGTTGATGGGAGTTCCCGCAGGCGCGCCGACTGCATTGGCGTTGTTAGTCCCAAGACCAAACGCGAGTGCGGTGACTGCAACTGCGCCGAAAATTCTCGATGACTGCACGACGGAAACTCCTCGTTATTCCTAGTGGCTTCGCCACCTGCCCCGCGATCGATTGCGGGAAGAAGCGTCAAACCCATGACGTTCAGGGGTTTTGGTGCCTCGCTGCAGTGCATAATAGGAATCGAGGGGCTTAGGCCACGTGACTAGGGTCACGCCGACCCTGTCGCCACTGGGATACGGATCACATATAACAAGAGCTGCCCGCCTGGAGAGAGCCTGTGGCTGCCAAAAGACCCCGCCAAGCCCGTCAAAGTGTGACGGAAATCCGCACCCTCGCCGACGAGGCGGCCAATGAAAATTCTCCTCAAGACGGCTTCGCGCCCGCCGATAACCGGGGACAGCCGGAACTCGAACACGCCGCCGCCACCGATGCCGCCGAACAGATCCTCGGCGCCAATCCCCTGCTCGGCCTTGATCGCGAGGAGTTGTTAGCCGCTGGCCGAAGACTGCTGCGGTTGATGACGCTCAAGCCCCAGGTTCTCATCGAGGAGAACCTCGCCTTCGGGCGCGAGGTACTGGCCATCGCGATGGGGCGTTCGAAAATTGCCGCCGATCCGCGCGACCGGCGATTCAGCCACGCCGTCTGGCAGAAGAGCGGTTACTACAAACGGCTCATGCAGGGGTTCGTCGCCTGGCGCGACATGCTCAACAGGGTTCTCGATCGCGCCGACACCACCAGCGACGACCGCGAGCGGGCGCGCTTCGTACTGCAGCTGTTTACCGAAACCTTCGCACCCACCAACTCGCTGTTCGGCAATCCCGGCGCTCTTCAGCGCATCACCGAGACGCGCGGCAAGAGCCTGCTCTACGGCATGCAGAATTTCATCGACGACCTCACCAACAATTTCGGCATGCCGCGCCAGGTCGATGAGCGCAAGTTCCAGGTGGGCAAGAATCTCGCCATGACGCCGGGCGCAGTGGTATTTCGTGGTGAAGCCTTTGAGCTCATTCAATACTCGCCACAGACCGACCGCGTGCATAAACGCCCGCTGATCATCGTGCCGCCGCAGATCAACAAGTTCTACGCCACTGACCTGTCGCCAGGCCGCAGTTTCGCGGAGTACGCCGTCCAGCAGGGTATCCAGACGTTCTGTATCAGCTGGCGCAATCCCACCGCCGCGCAGCGCGACTGGAACATGGAGACCTACCTCTCCGCGTGCAAAGAGGCCATCGCGGTTGCCTGCGAGATCACCGGCGCGGATCGCGTGAACACCATGGCCGCCTGCGCCGGCGGGTTCACGTTGGCCACGTTGCTAGGTCACCTGGCTGCAAAGAATGAAGAGAAGGTGGCGAGCGCAACGCTGCTGGTGACAGTCCTCGACACTGAGGCGCCAACGATGCTGGGGCAATTCGCCTCGCGCACCGGCGTGGCCGCGACCATCCAGAAGTCCCGGGCCAAAGGAGTGCTCGAGGGAAGCGAGATGGCGCGCGTGTTCGCATGGCTTCGGCCCAATGACCTCGTCTGGTTGTTCGTGGCCAACAACTGGGTCATGGGTAACCGCCCGCCGGCCTTTGACATCCTCTACTGGAATTCGGACACCACGCGACTGCCGGCAGAATTCCACGCCGACCTGCTGCGGATGTTCATGGACAACCCGCTCAAATCGGCGGGAAGGATCACCGCGCTCGGAACCCCGATCGACATGTCGAAAGTGCAGGTGCCGGCCTATGTCGTCGCCGGAATTACCGACCACATCACTCCGTGGCAGGCCTGCTACCAGTCGCGAAACATTCTGCGCGGCAAGATCGACTTCGTCCTCTCATCGAGCGGGCACATTCAAAGCATCGTGAACCCGCCTACCAATCCGAAAGCGAAGTATTTCCTCAATGGCTCGCAGCCAGACGACGCGGAGGCGTGGCTCAAGGGTGCGACCGAACACGGCGGCAGCTGGTGGGAACATTGGAGCAGATGGTATGCGCAGCACGGTGCGGGAGAAGTACCGGCGCCAACGACGCTGGGCAGCGCACTTCATCCAGCAGGCGATCCGGCACCGGGACGCTACGTTCATCAGAGATGAGTAAGCCCCACGTCGAATTCGTCGAGGTCGACGGCGTCAATCTGCGCGTCGCGACTCAGAAAGGTCGGGCTGGACTGCCGCTGCTGTTGTTCAACGGCATCGGCGCCAATCTCGAGTTGTGCTTTCCATTGATGGAAGCGATGCCGGAAAAAGAGATCCTGATCTTCGACGTTCCTGGCGTCGGCCGATCCGAGATGAGCTGGCGGCCGCGCCGATTTTCCGGACTCGCCCGGCTCGCCAACAAGTTGCTCGACAGATTGGGGTATGGGCAGGTCGACGTGATCGGAGTTTCCTGGGGCGGCGCGCTCGCTCAACAGTTCGCGCGACAGTATCCGCGGCGTTGTCGCCGGCTGGTGCTCGCTGCGACCTCTCCCGGCGCCGTGATGGTCCCGGGCCGCCCGTCTGCGCTATCGAAAATCATGACACCCCGCCGCTATCTGTCGCCGACGTACATGCAAAAGACGGCCGGCGAAATCTACGGCGGAGAGGCCCGACGCAATCCCAAACTCATTTCCGCACACACGGCGCGAATCATTCCGCCGCAGTTCATGGGATATGTCTATCAACTGCTGGCGGGCATGGGATGGACGAGCATTCATTGGTTGCACCGGATTCGCCAACCCACCCTGGTGATGGCGGGGTCGGAGGATCCGCTAGTCCCTCCCGTCAACGCCCGGATCATCGCGATGCTCATTCCTAACAATCGATTGTTCATCCTTCCCGGGGGTGGACACCTCTTCATGCTCCACTCCTTAGATAAGGTGGTGCCGCAGATCCGGACCTTCCTCGAATCCGAGACTCCGCTCGCGGTCTAGCCGCTTCCCTTGACATCGCTCGCTCCATCCGTATGATGCGTCGCAACATTGCTGCGACGCAGCACAGGAGCCGCCATGAATTTTCAGGAAAAAATGTTCGAGACCACGGCTGATTTGCGCACGCGCGCCGCCACCCTCGCGAGCGTAGCCGTCGCCACCGCCCGCGCTCGGGCGCAGATCGCCGCCAAGCGAGTTGCCGGGTTCAAGAGTTCGTTCGCCGCGTTGACCGTGGCCGGCCGCGAGTTCAACAGGGTGGCCCGGCGTCATGTCGTTCGTTTCGTAAGGGAAAACTCCTCGCTTGCGGCCGACGCCGGCAAGGATATGTCCGCGCTCGCGCGCACCACCTACGCGACTCTCGCCAAGCGCGCGCCCGCCAAGCGGCCCGCGCGCAAGGCGCCGGCGGCGCGAAAGCGATCCTCATCCAAGGCAGCCTGATCTTCGCCCCGTCGGCGGCCCAAATGGACCAGCGACATCGGCGCGCCCTGCCCGTGAGGGCGCGCCAGATTTTCTATTTCAGTTTTCCATTTTTCCCTGCTATCTCGTTGATCTGGTAGCGCTATCGGTTCTCGATATCGGCGACGTTTTTCGCCGCTATACTCCGTTGTCTCGCCAAGACAGGCAGACATTCGAGGATCCGTGATGGCCACAGCGCCCCAGTCGTTCGCGCAGCTTCCAGAACTTTCTCCCGCGGTTGCCGACTGGGTTGAATCCGTTCGTCAGCTCACCACCCCCGAGAAAATCCACTGGTGCGACGGTTCGGCAGCCGAGCTCGCGCGCCTGAAGCAGACGCTGGAGAAATCCGGCGAACTCAAGCTGCTGAACCAGACTACTTTTCCGGGCTGTCACCTCGCCTACTCCCACCCGTCGGACGTGGCGCGCGTCGAGCACCTGACTTTCATCTGCACGAAGAATCGCGAAGACGCCGGGCCTAATAACAACTGGATGGCCCCGGGCGAGGCCCACGCGAAAATGCGCGCGCTGTTCACCGGCTGCATGAAGGGCCGTACGCTCTACGTCGTGCCCTACTGCATGGGTCCGATCGACTCGCCCTTCTCGCGCTGCGGCGTTGAAATCACCGACAGCGCCTACGTCGTCATCAACATGTCGATCATGACTCGCATGGGGCGGCCGGCGCTGGAACGAATCGCACGCGAAGGTACCTTCGTCAAAGGCCTGCACTCCATCGGCGAACTCGACCCCAATCGCCGCTTCATCATGCATTTCCCGGAGGAACTGGCCATCGAGAGCTTCGGTTCCGGATACGGAGGCAATGCGCTGCTCGGCAAGAAGTGTCATGCGCTTCGCATCGCCAGCTGGCAAGCGCGCGATGAAGGCTGGTTGGCCGAACACATGCTGATCGTCGGCATCGAGAATCCGCAAGGCGAAACCCACTACATCGCGGCCGCATTCCCGTCGGCTTGCGGCAAGACCAACCTCGCAATGCTCATCCCACCGGATTCCATGCCGGGCTGGAAGGTCTGGACCGTGGGCGACGACATCGCCTGGTTGCATCCCGGTCCCGACGGCCGGCTGTATGCCATCAACCCGGAATCCGGCTACTTCGGGGTGGTGCCAGGCACCAATCGCGCCACGAATCGCAACGCCTTCGACATGATCCATCGCGACACGTTGTTCACGAATGTCGCGTTAACCGCCGACGACGAGCCATGGTGGGAAGGCCGCAAGCTCAACACGCCGGTGCTCGACTGGCAGGGCAAGCCGTTCGACGCAGCGGCCGGCGGCGTCTCGGCACACCCGAATTCACGTTTCACGGTCTCGGCGAAGAACAATCCTATCTACTCGCCGCGCAGCGACGATCCGATGGGCGTGCCGATCTCGGCGATCGTATTCGGCGGCCGGCGTCGCGAAGTCGCCCCGCTCGTTTACGAGGCCCGCAGCTGGCAACACGGCGTCTTGGTCGGCGCCTCGGTAGCCTCGGAAACCACGGCCGCGGCGACCGGAGCGGTCGGCGTCGTTCGTCGCGACCCCATGGCCATGAAGCCGTTCGCCGGCTACAACTTTGGTGACTACTGGCGTCATTGGCTCAACGTGGGCAAGCGCCTGAAGAGCCCGCCCCGGCTCTTCCACGTCAACTGGTTCCGCCGCGACGCGGCCGGAAAGTTCCTCTGGCCCGGCTTCGGCGACAACTTGCGCGTCATGGAATGGATCCTGAAACGCTGCGCCGGCCAAGTGGGTGCGAACGACTCACCCATAGGCTATCTACCGAAGCCCGCGGATCTCAATCTTCAGGGCGCGGACGTGAGCGAATCCACGATGCAGGAACTGCTGGCGGTATTGCCGGGCGCATGGCGCAAGGAAACCGCCGAAATGCGCGAGTACCTCAAGGAATTCGGCGCGCATGCCCCGGCCGAAATGGCGACGGAGCTTTCGGAAATCGAGAAGCGGCTGGGCTAGGCCTCTTCGCAATAAAACCGGATGGTGAGCGGCGAATCGCGCTCGGGCACGCGGCCGAGCCCGATGAGCCCCTCACCCTTGATCTGCACGCTGTCGCGGCGCACGAACAGCTCTTCGCCGCCCTCCGCCTGGACGAATGTGCCATTGGTGCTCTGATCGATGAGCACGAATTTGTTGCGGTTGATCTCGATGCGCGCATGCAGCCGGGAAATGAGATTGCCGCGAATCACGAGGTCGTTGTCATCGGCGCGGCCGATGGCGACATTGGGGCGCTGTTCGGTCAGCATGACTTCGCCGCCATCGAACGTGAGCCGAAGACGCATGGCGCGGCGTCCCTCGGTGGCGGAGATGGCGACCGACGGCAACATGCTGGTGATGTCTTCGGTCTGCCACAGCACCTCGAACAAAGTGACCTCCGCGCCCTGACCCTTGAGCGTGGCGACGTCGATCTGGCGTACGGCCGACTGCCAGTCCGGCGACAGCAGCGCAACCATGGCTTCCGTGGTGATAATCTGCCCGGCCTTCGCCTGGCTGGTCATGCGATTGGCGGTATGCACCGTCGACCCGAAGACGTCCCGGTTTTCGACGACCACGGGACCTGCGTGACATCCGATGCGGATGGCCACGTGGTGTCCTTCGGCGGTGAGTTCGGGATTGCCGGTGATGGACTTCTGCATCTTCGCGGCCGCATTCAGCGCGTCATTCGCGACCGCAAAGGTCGACATCACCTCATCGCCCATGGTTTTGATGACCGTGCCGTGATGCTCTTCGGTGGCCTGACGCATGATGTCGATGCAGGTTTGCACCACTTCGCGTGCGCGCTGGTCCCCGAGCTCCTCATAGAGCCTCGTCGAGCCGACGACGTCAGCAAACACGATGGCGAGTTCGATATCTTTGGCCATAGGGAACAAATGGATGAACGCGGGCGATTATATACATATGACCTAGAATGGCAGCCCATTCCCTAAGGACCAGACCAAAGGCGCCACATGCGCGAACTGAACTACGCGATTTCTGCAGGTGTTTTACTGGCTTTTTTCGCTTCGGCGACCGCGGCGGACAAATCCCAAGCCTTCTCGCGTTCGGACCTTGCGGCGGCAGCAAGGCTGCGCGACAACGCCGGCCGGGATGCGACGGCCTACCAACTGGTGCAATCGCTGACCACCGAAGTTGGCCCGCGATCCGCGGGTTCGCCCGGTGACAAGGCCGCGGTGGCCTGGGCCGTGCGCGAAATGCAGCGACTGGGATTCGCCAACGTGCACACCGTCGATGCCATGGTGCCGCACTGGGTCCGCGGCGAAGCCGAGTTCGCCGTGCTCGCGCCATTTCCACAGACCATGCCGACACTCGCGTTGGGCGGCAGCGTCGGCACCGGCTCCGAGGGCATCGAAGCCGATGCCGTGATGGTCAAGGACCTCGCCGCTCTCGCCGCACTTCCCGCCGGCGCCGTCAAAGACAAGATTGTGTACTTCAGCAATCGCATGGAGCGCACGCGTGATGGCGCGGGTTACGGCAAAGCCGTGCTGGTGCGCGCGCTGGGCCCTTCCGCCGCTTCGGCATTGGGCGCAACCGCCGTCGTCATCCGTTCGATCAGCACCAGCGATGCGCGCTTTCCGCACACCGGCGCACTGCGCTACGCGCCCGACGTGCCGCGCATTCCGGCTGTGGCGATTTCCAATCCCGACGCCGATGCACTGGTGCGGCAGTTCGAAAGCGGCAAGCCGGTCCGCCTGCGCATCCGCAGCAGCTCGCGCGACCTGCCGCAGGTTCATTCGTCGAGCGTGGCCGGCGAGGTTCCCGGCACGGATCTGGCCAATGAAATCGTGATCCTTGCCGCCCACCTCGATTCGTGGGATCCAGGCGTCGGCGCGATCGATGACGGCGCCGGCGTGGGCATCATGATGGGTGTGGCGAAGCTCATCAAAGAGCTCGATGTCAAACCCCGGCGCACCATTCGCGTGGTGCTGTTCGCCAATGAGGAATTCGGGACCACCGGATCGCCCGCCTACGTCGGCGCAAACCAGGCGGAGGCGCAACGCCATGTGCTCGGGTTCGAAGCGGACCTCGGCGCGGGCCCGGTGTGGCGCCTATCTAGTCGCGTCAATCCGGCGCAGCTGCCGGTGGTCGAGCAGATTTTCGGCGCGCTCGCGCCGCTCAAGGTGGCGCGTGGCGATAACCAGGCCAATGGCGGCGCCGATCTCGAGAGCCTGAGCAAACTTGGCATGGCCATCATCGAGCCGGGCCTCGACGCCACGAACTACTTCGACGTCCACCACACGGCCAATGACACCATGGCGCAGATCGATCCGCAGGTGTTGCGCCAGTCGGTTGGCGCCTTCGCCGTCAGTGTCTGGCTCGGCGCGCAATATTCCGGGTCATGGGAACGGGTGACGGAGCCCAAACCGCCGCGCCGCTGAACCGGCCGCGACGGCGCTGCTCGCCCTCAGACTGCCAGTGGCAATGGCGCCGATACCGGCATCAGCCGGCGGCGCTGCTCGGCGTGCACCTGTTCGAGGGTCAGGCGCGTGGCCGCGGCCACGGAATTCAACACCGGATGCGTCGCGCCGCGCGGCAGGCTGAGTCCATGCGTGCGCTCCCAGGCGCGAATCCTCGCGTCAGGCGTATTCGCGGTTGCCGTCAACTCCGACATTTCCACACGACGGCGGTCATCCGCCTGCGACTGCTCCAGCGCGAGTCGTGTGCGGTATTCCGAGATCAATTCGCCGGGAATCATCGGTAGCAGGTCTTTCAATGCGTTCACTCCAGGTTTGATTGCGCGGCAGTCTGCGCGCTTGGGCCCAAGATTGACACCAACATCGATTCCGGCCCTCAGGCCGCCGCGTCGCTGAGCCTTTCGCAGGATTCACCGGCGATCAGCAGCAGCTCAGCAGGCGCACTGGTATCGCGTGCCCCTTCAGACAACTGCCGTCGGAACTCCTTGGCGCCAGGCAAACCCGAATACAGACCGAGCATGTGTCGCGTGATCCAGCTCAGCCGTTCGCCACGCGCCATCTCGCGCCGGGCATAACGCGTCATGCGCTCGAGCATCGCCATGCGCGTGGGAACCTCGCCTCCCGCGGCCGACAACTCGGCGAGCAGCATGGGGCGATGATAGGCCTCGCGACCGAGCATCACGCCATCGCTCCAGCTCAGTTCACTAACTACCTGCTCGGGCGTACGCAGTCCGCCGTTGAGGATTACCTCCACCGGAGCGAAGCGTGTCTTGAGTTCGCGCACCACGTCGTAGCGCAGCGGCGGAATCTCGCGGTTATCACGCGGCGACCAGGCGCCGAGCACCGCCTTGCGGGCATGCACGATGATGGCGTCGCAACCCGCGGCGACGATGCCGCCGACGAAGTCCTCGAGGGCCGCGTGCTCCGCAGGTCCAAACCGCGCTGCCGCCTCGCGCGCGGACTCGCGGCGCGAGAGCCCCGACCCTCCGAGCTCCGAACCGTCGACGACGCCAATGCGAAGTTTCACGGTCACGGATATGTCCACTGCGGCGCGCATCGCGGCGACGCACTGCGCGACCAGCGCCGGCTTTTTCATGAGGCAGGCGCCAAAGGCGCCCGAATGCACGCGGTCGCTCGGGCAACCGCAATTCAGGTTGATTTCGTCGTAGCCCATCTCGGCGCCGAGGCGCGCGGCAGTGGCCAGATCGTCTGGATCACTGCCGCCAAGCTGTAGTGCCACGGGGTGTTCTTCAGGATCAAAGGCCAGCAACCGCGCGCGGTCGCCGCGCAACACAGCCCCGGTGGTGATCATCTCCGTATATAGAAGAGTGTCTGGGGCGAAACCGCGCAGGAAGTAGCGGCAGTGGCGGTCGGTCCAATCCATCATGGGTGCGACGCTGATGCGTCGGTCGAGGGATTTACTCTTTTTCTCGACGGAAATACCTATTTTCGTAGCGTTACTCACTCGTGACGTTTCTGCGTGATTTATGCGGATTTCGGGGAGTTTATCGATTGTCGGGGAGACGTAAAGGAGACAAGCCTTCTCAGATCTGCCGCAATCGCCATCAAGCTTTGGAAGCAGCGCTATCGTGCAGCTAGTCTTCGCGCAAGGCGGACGCAATGTTCGAGCGCGCGGCGCGAACTGCAGGCACGACGCCGCCTGCGAGCCCCAACGTGCAGGCCAGAATAGCCACGCCAATGACCAGAGTCGGCGTGATCGACAACGAGAACACGAGCTGTGAGCCGGACAGCGCTCCGCCGAGCGTGCTCATCGTCGAGCCGTCGAAGACGGCATACGAAATGCCGATGCCGATTGCCGCGCCCAGCAGCGCGAGCAATAGCGCTTCGAGCAGCACGGCAATGGCGACTGCGCCAGCGGAAAAGCCAAGGGCGCGCAGCATTGCCATCTCCGCGGCGCGTCTAGCCACTGCCGAATACATCGAATTGAACGCGCTGAAGAACGCACCCAGCGCCATGATCGTCCCGATGGCGTATGCAACGATGCGCATCATTCGACTGACCGATGCCGATGCAGTGGCCAGATACTCAGGCTCAGTGTGCCCATCCGCTGCCCGTCTCGTGTCACGCACCACGCCCTCCCTGAACGAGGCGAACGAGGCTTCGCTATTGAGCCCGACGGTCACGCTGTTGAAGGCGTTGAGCTTGTATGCCGACATGACAGTCGTCGCGTCGGAGATCACTTCCGACTCGCGCGACCCATTTCTGCCGGCGTAGACGCCAACGACGGTCCAGTCGCCATCCTGAAGTCGGATGCTGTCACCGATGGCAAGGCCCTCGAACTGCGCGAGGGCCGCGGCGCCGACGATCAGTTCCTGCTTGCCGGACTGATACATTCTTCCGGCAACGAGCCTCAGCTCCGGTCTCAAAGTGAAGTACTGCTCGCCCACTCCCCTGAACGTCAGGTTGACGTCCGAGTGATCGCGCTTGCGCGCGACGGGCGCCTGCAGTACGACCTCCCCCGACGCGATCGGCCGGTTGCGAGCGTCACGCCGCACTTCCGGCGCGTTGGTGATTCTGGCGAAGTCGTCGCGCGAAAGACTGCTGACCTCCTCCTCGGTCGCGATGCGCGAGAGCACGATGGCGCGATCGGCGCGTGCGTCGCCCTGGATTGTCGACCTGAATCCCATTGACATCGCGATCACCGGGATGAGTACGCCGACGACACCGGCTATGCCGATGACGATGACCAGCGAACTGCCAGGGCGCAGTGGGATATTCCGTATGTTGGTCACGGTAATCGCCAGAATTTGCCGGACGACGTTCATTCGGTCACCGCTTGCCAAGCGCAAACGCGACCGGCGAACGCGAGAGGCGGAGCGCCGGTATCACGACACCGATGAATGCCAGACATGCCGCGCAAACGAGGCCCGCCGCCACGACCGAAGGCGACACGAAGACGCTGCCGAAATCCTCTTTCCAAAGGGGCGCCAGCAGACGTGCGATCCCAAGACCCAGCAGAGCGGGTGGCAAATACAACAGCAACGCCTCGGCGATGGCGAGGCTAAGCAGAAGGCCGCCCGAGTACCCTAGAGCCTTCAGTGTCGCGAACTCACGCGATCGATCCTGAAGCGACTGACGCAATGTATTGCCGGTCAGAAGTGCGAGTGTGAACAGCACGGCGCCCATGATCGAATTCGTGAAGAACTGGATGTCGCCCATCTGCTTCGCCCGGGACTCGGCACGCGCCTGCTGGGAGCGAGTGCGAGTCTCATGTGACGAGTTGGCGAAAATACGATCGATGGCCTTGCCGGTCGCCACGGCCTTCAGCGGATCGTTGATGCGCACGTAGAACATCTCCGCCGTGCCTCGATCCTGCGCCCGGGATTGGTCAAGGTAACCGTAGTTGATGATGAGAAAGTATGAGGGTTCCTTTGACGTCACGATCGTCCCGACGATCTTGAAGGTCCAGTCTTGCGAACCGTCGGCCCTCAATGTGTTCGAACGTATTGTGACCGTGTCACCTATCTTCCAGTGCTGCTGCTCCATCAGGCCTGCGCTGGCCAACATGCCGGACCGGGTGGTGCGCATCCGGTCGACACCCGTAGTGGTCAAGACAGGCAACAGGCGAAAGAACACCTCCGGAACGGTGGCGATGGCAGCCAGCAGCGGACCACCGGGATCGTTTGGATCGTTCCCCATGAAGTAGGCGCGTGGCGCCACATCCGTGACTCCGGGAACCTTGCGGATCTCGTCCATCGATGCGATGGGCATGTTTGCGCCACCACGCACGCGCGTCATCACGGCGAGGACGTTGCGATTCGTCTTGGCGATGGCCCGCTCGAAGCCGGCATTCACGCCCTGCAGCAGACCGAGGAGCACGAAAGCAATAGCGATACAGGTTCCAGTCAAGATCGACCGGACCGGGCTGCGCCACAAGGCGGTCCATACGAGCGGAAAGAACCTCATGCTGACTCCCTCGATCCCTCGTCAGGCAATTTGCTCTAACGCAGAATTTCGCAGGGCTACCTATTCCCGGCGACGCGCTGGTCGCTCTTATATCACCGTCCCAAACCGCTTTTTGTGAGCTGAGTCGCCGCGATGCGCTTCCCGGCAATTTTTCGCATCTCGCATCGGACAATACTGCAGCAATCGCGCCCCGGTTCCGGCTCAAGAACTTCTGGGATATGCGCGCAGCGTCGCCTCACATTGACCTCGTCATCAGCGAGCGGAAGTTGTCCAGGAACATAGTCGGGCGCAAGCAGCGCGTCGATGGCGCATCGGGCGCCCATTTCCATCTACGTAATACTCTTGCGCGCGGCTTCCTGGGTGAGTGCGTGTTCGGCACCGAGCGTATCTTTGAAATTCAAGCGCGCGCGCTCGAAGGATTGCCGGCTCTCGCCTGTCTCGCCGGCAGCCCGCTGACTGTCGCCCACCACCAGCAACGCTTCGCCGATCAGGTACGACGGCGCATGCGGCTCGGATAGTTCAGTCGCGAGGGCCAGCGCGTCGTGGGCCGCCTTGGCACTCTCTTTCTCATGACCTAACTTGAGTTCGACCCGCGCGATGCCGCAGATCAGCTCGACGTTGAGCGCCACCCTTTCGGTGATCGCTTCGAACCGATGCGTGGAATCCAGATAGTGATCTCGGGCCGCCGCCGGCTGGCCCAGGGCTTCGTCGAGCAGCCCCCAGTGAAAAGCCAGGATTGCCTTGGTACGCGTGCCCTTGGCCATCGTCCCCGCGACGGCTTGCGCCCGGTCGAGAAGCGCCTTGGCTGCTGGCAACTCGCCGGCCAGAATCTTGAGGTGGGCATAGTCCATCATCGCGAAAGCAGTGCCGGCTTTCAGCTGGCGTGCCTCAGCGGTGCGGATGGTTTCCTCGTAGAGCGGCGACGCCTCAGCGAACCGGCCCAAATTCATCAGGATGCCGGCGTGGTTGAATGTGGTTTCCGTGGACACACCTTCGGCGCCTTCGATGTATCGATGCAACTCCAGCGAGCGGCGCGACAGTGGCTCGGCGAGGCGGATGTCGCCGCGAAAGTACACCAGAGCCCAATTGTTGTAGTTATCGGCGGCCGCCAGCGTGCGTTCGCGACCGACCACCTGCAGGGCTTTTTCGACGGTCGCGAATTCGCGATCGGCCTTCTCATTTTCGTGCGCCAGGTAATAACCCCAGGCGAGCGCCGACTGCGCATTGATGCGGCTCACCACCGACGCTTCCGGGCTGGCGTCGAACAAATCGATGGCCTCCTGCGCGTTGCGAATCATGGGGCCGGCCTCACCGGTGATGAAGCCGAATTGCGCGTGGTCTGTCAGGCATTCCGCGCGCAGCGGCGCGTACTCGGGCGCGGTCGGCAGTTCGGCGAGAGTCTTCTGCACGAGGGACTCGCCCTCGCTGACATCATGTCCCGTCAGGATCAGGAGCGCCGCCCGCGGACAGTTCACCCGCGCATTGAGCACCGGGTCACCGATCGGCGCGGCGATCGCGGCCGCGCGCTCGAACACCGGCGTTGCTTTGTCGTAGCGTTGCGAAAGCACGTATTGCGCGCCGACCATGGCCAGAATTCCCGCCTTGACCGGTTGGTCTTTCGGGAACTGCTTGTCGATGAGCGCTTCGCTCGCGGCCAGCAATTCCGTGGCGCTGAACTTCCCATCGCCTGGACTTGCGGCACTGACTAGATAGGTGGCGAAATCGTTCACCGCGCTCGCGCGCGCGAGCTCCCGGCGCGAGGCGTCACGCTGGTGGGCCGCCTCACGCGCCTGGCTGAGCGCGAATAGCAGCGCGAGCAGCAGGCTCATGACGGCGATGATCGATCCGATGGTGGCGACCCGATGCCTTCCGACGAACTTGCGCGCCCGATACAGGGCAACGCCACGCCGCGCGCTCACCGGCGCGCGATCAAGGTACCGTTGCAGATCCTCCTTCATCGATTGGGCAGTCGAGTAGCGCTCGGCCGGAATCTTGCGCAGCGCCATGGCCAGGATGGCGTCGAGGTCGCCGCGCAGTTTGCCGCGCGTGCTCGCATCGGCGGCCTCCGAGGCCGATGGCACTACGCTGTCCAATGCCGCGCGGATTTTTTCGCTGCGCGAGCCGGCGTGCGCGGTCGGGTGAGCGCCGGTGAGCAGCACGTAAAGAAGCATGCCGAGCTGGTAGACGTCGGTGGCGGTCGAGGGCGGTTCGCCGAGCAACTGCTCGGGCGCGGCGTACTCGGGCGTGAGCGCCGCATCCTCCACCCGGGTGTGGTCGCTGCCGTCGTTGAGCTCCGGCGTCAGTAGTTTGGCAATACCGAAGTCGAGCAACTTGATCTGCCCGTCGCGTGTCACCAGAACGTTGGAGGGCTTCAGATCGCGGTGAATTATGAGGTGCCAGTGCGCGTGCGCCACCGCGGCGATCACCTCGATGAACAGCCGCACACGTTGTTCGACATCGAGCGCCTGGTCGCGACAGTAGTGGTCGATGCGTTGGCCATCGACGTATTCCAGCGCGAGGTAGGGCTGGCCGCCCTCGCCCGCGCCCGCATCGAGCAGGCGGGCGATGTTCGGATGCGTGAGGCGCGCCAGAAAACTGCCTTCGCGACGAAAGCGGTCGGCGAGTGCCTGGGACACCGCCGTTGCATTCAGGAACTTGATGGCGCACTTGCCTTCGAAGCGACCGTCGGTGCGTGCCGCCAGCCACACCTCACCCATGCCGCCCTGGCCCAGCAATACCTCCAGTCTGTAAGCGCCGACGTTCCTGCCGGCTCGATTCCGGTCAAGCGCGATGCCAGCTGGCGCCGCCGCCAAAAATCCTTCGGCATCGAGCCGCTGGTGACGCGCCAGCATCTTGCGCACTACCTGTGCGATCGGCGGATCGGTGATGTCTAGCTCAGCCAGCCAGGTGTCGCGCTCATGGCCCTCGAGGTCCAGCGCCCGGTCCAGATGGGGCGCGAGGCTCTCCCAATTCGGCGATTCGACTTCATCACGGCTCATGCGAGCGACTCCCCGTCGAGCATCCCATGCAGCAGGATGCGGGCTTTTTCCCAATCGCGACGCACGGTGCGCTCGGCCACCGCACGCATCTGCGCGATGTCGAGGAAGGAGAAGCCACAGAAGAACTTGAGATCGACGCACTCGGCCAGTCGCGGATCGACCACGGCAAGTTCGTCGAGCGCACTGCTGAGGCGGGTCAGCTCGGCGTCGGGTTGTGACTCAGCCATTTCCGAAGTCAGCGAGGTGATCGCGAAGTTTCCGCCGCGTTTCTGCGCCTGACGATTGCGCAGGTAGTCGATCAGCAAGCCGCGCATGGCGCGTGAAGCGTAGCCCATGAATTTGGCGCGATCCTCGAAAGGTGCGCTGTCGCGTCCCGAAATATTTAGGTACGCCTCGTGCAGCAGCGTCGTGGGACTGAGAGTTACCGCGGCGTTGCGGCGCAGCTCCCGCTGCGCCATGCGATGCAACTCATCGTACAGCGCCGCAAACAAATGCGCGCGCTGCGCAGCGGATGCGGCGTCCGCCGATCGCAAAAGTGTTGCCAGTTCGATTTCCGCCATGCCAGGCCCCAAAGGTAACGCGCCTATTTGAATCGTGGTGTCCGTTTTACCCGATCGATTCCGACTAATCAGGCAAGTGAGTCGTCGATTGAGGATTTTGTGAAAAAAGACAAAGAGATAGTCCTGACGGGGGTGCTCGCACTCCTGTCGACCCTGCTGGTTGCTTGTGGAGGAGGTGGAGATCCATCCGAAGCGCCCGCGCCTCCGCCAGCGCCTCCGCCGCAGACTTATGCCGTGGGCGGCACGGCGAGTGGTCTCACTGGCACAGGCCTGCTGTTGCAGAACAATGCCGGCAACGACCTGGCCGTCGCGACGAATGGCAGCTTCACGTTCACGGCCCAGCTGGCCAATGGCACCGCCTACGACGTGACCATCAAGACACAGCCTGCCAACCCGGCCCAGCTCTGCGCCGTGACCAATGGGACCGGAACCGTCACCTCTGCGAACATCAGCAGCGTCACGGTGACCTGCAATACACCGCCCTCGCCGGGACCCTTCAGCGTCGGCGGCGCGGTCAGCGGTCTTTTCGGAACGCTGGTGTTGCAGGACAACGGTGGTGATGACCTCACCCTCCAGGCCAACGGCAAGTTCACATTCGCCGTCGCGCTAGCCGACGGCACTAACTACAGCGTCGGCGTCAAGTCTCAGCCGGCCAACCAGACTTGCAGCGTGAGCCATGGCAGCGGCGCCATCGCGGGCGACAATATTTCGGACGTGGCGGTCAACTGCGCCAGTGGTCTCGCCGTGACCGGCACCACCCCTGCCGACAATGCCGGCGGAGTTGCGCGCGACGCGAACATCATCGTTCAATTCTCGGCGGAACTTGACCCGGCGACGATCAATCGGACGAGCATCACGCTGGCCACTCACGGTGGGCCCAAGGACGTGACCTTCACGACTGCGGGCAACCTGGTCACGGTGATACCGGTGACCAGGCTCGCGCTGGCCGCGAAACACACGCTGACCATCACGACGTCGGTGCGCGGCGCGCAAGGTGAAACGCTCGCGGTGGCCGTCATCAGAACTTTTCGCGTCAGCGATGGGCAGTGGAGTCAACCCAAGACCGTCCAGTCAACGACACAACTTGGCTGGAACCCGGACATCGCCTTCGACGCCAAGGGCAACGCCATCGCGGTGTGGGGCGAGGCAGATGGACAGAACGTCAAGCTCACCGCGAACCGCTATGACGCGGCCACGGGCTGGGGGGTGGCTAACTACGTGGCGCCGGACGGAATCAGCGTGCGGTATCCACGGATTGCGCTCGATCCGGACGGCAATGCCGTCGTCGTCTGGGAAGACGCGATTGCCGCTGACGCGACCGACATCCTGGCGGCCCGGTACGTGGTCGGTTCGGGTTGGACTTCGGACACCCTGATGGGCGTGGGTGAGTCGCCCAGCTGCAATCCACAAGTCGCGGTCGATGCCCAAGGCAATGCGATTGCGGTCTGGGAGGTATTGCTCGGGGGGATTCGTAGCGTCTGGGGCAAGCGTTACGCCGCGGGCTCGGGCTGGGAGGGCGGAATCCCGCTCGGGATCAGCACCGGCACGCAGACCGGCGGAGATGCCATGGGACCGCAGATCGCCGTCGACAAAGACGGCAACGCGATGGCGGTCTGGGGCCAGAAAGCGGACACGCGCTACGACGCCTGGGCGAGGCGTTACGTGGCCGGCGCAGGCTGGGATGCCGGCACCACGATTGAAGATGATGACGTGGCGTGGGCCAGCGGCGTGCAGGTTGGATTCGACGCCACTGGCAATGCCATCGCGGTCTGGGATCAGGCCACACCCAACTTCGGCGCCGCGAGCATCTGGTCGAATCGCTACGTCCCGGGCGTCGGCTGGGGGCAGCGAGTGCTGGTCGAGAAGATAGACATCGCGCCGGGCACTTCGCCGCGCGTTGCGGTGGATCCCGCCGGCAACGCAATCGCGGTGTGGCAGCACTCCGATCTTTCGCGGGCACAAACCGACATTTGGTCTAACCACTACGCGCCTGGTGTGGGCTGGGGCAGCGAGGCGCTCATCGAATCGCAGAAGAAGGGTGACGCCAACATGGCGCACGTTGCTTTGGACCCGAGTGGCAACGCCATCGCGGTGTGGAAGGAGTCCGACGGTGTGCGCCCCAACATCTGGGCCAACCGCTACACCGCCGGAACCGGCTGGGGGATTGCCCAGCTGATCGAGAAAGATGACGGCTACGCCAGCGAGCCCGAGCTCGCCGTGGACGCCGACGGCAACGCGTTCGCGATCTGGGGTCAGGTCCCTGACGGCGGCAGCAACACAGTCATTCGCGTCAATCGATTCGAGTAGAGGAATTATGAAGAACACACTTCTGATGGTTGTCACGTTGACCACACTTGCGGCATGCGGAGGTGGAGGCGGCAGCGGCGCAACCCCCGGCCCGGCACCGGCACCGGCACCCGCGCCCGGGCCATTCACAATCGGCGGCACGATTTCGGGACTCACTGGCACGGGCCTTACGCTTGAGGACAATTCGGGCGATGCCCTCGCGATCCTTGCCGACGGCAGCTTCTCGTTCGCCACCCAGCTGGCGCGTGGTGCTAACTACACGATTACCATGAAGGCAGCGCCGTCGTATCCGGCGCAGGATTGTGTGTTGACCCGGGCGACCGGGACTGCGACTGCCAATGTCACGGATGTCTCGATCGTCTGTTCGGCCCTGCCGGTGGCAACAGCGCTGGCCGATGCCGGGGTTCACAGTGCCACGGTGACCTGGAGCAATCCCCAGGCCCAGACGACAAATCTGTATATCTCATCCGCGCGTGACTGCGACACGAAGAACTATGCCAGCTGCCCCGATGGGGCAATGGTGTCCGCCGCCACATCGCCGCAGACCGTGAAGGGCCTCGTCAATGGCCGGCCTTACTACTTCCGCGTTGAAAGCACCTTTGCCAATGGCGCGCGCGGGTTGTCGCAGATAGCTGGCGCGCAACCGAATGTCCTGGCGTTCAACGGCAGGGTCAACGCGATCGCGACCAGGAATGACGGCACCTCGTATGCCGGTGGCAACTTCACTCGCCTCGGCATCGCCACGGGCGGAGCTGTTCCTCTCGATCTGGATGCAGGGCGGCTCGCGCGGCCGAATTTTCCGGTCGTGGCGGGCGGCGTGTACGCGGTGGAACCGGATGGCCAGGGCGGCTGGTTTCTCGGCGGCAGCTTTCATTCCGTGGGCGGTGCACTGCGTAACAACCTCGCGCATGTTCTCGCCAATGGCACGGTGGATCTCCATTGGGATCCCGACGTCGACGGTGTCGTGAATGTGCTGGCCTACGTCGGCAATACGCTCTACGCAGCCGGCAGCTTCACGATTGTCGGCAAGTCTGCGCGACCGTGGCTCGTGGCCCTGGATTCGAATGGCGTCCCCACCAGCTGGAGTCCCGCTCCCAACCAGGCTGTGTACGCACTAAAGGCCTCGGGAAGCACGCTTTACGTGGGTGGCGCATTCACCGCCATGGGCGCCAGCACCCGAAATCGCCTGGCGGCTTTCGATGCAACCGGCAACCTGACGAGTTGGAACCCCAACGCCAGTGCACGAGTTTTCGCGCTGGAAACAGCCGGCGACAGCGTATACGCCGGAGGTGAGTTCGTGACCGTCGGCGGCGCAACCCGCCTCTACGCCGCGGAGCTCACCGCCGCCGGTACGGCCACGGCCTGGAATCCAGGCCCCAATGGTCCCATCTACACCGTTGCCGCCAGCAGCGACTCTATCTACATTGGTGGCATGTTCAGCTCGGTTGGCGGCCAGTTGCGCAACCATCTGGCGGCTGCCGACAAAGCTGGCGCAGTCACTTCGTGGAACCCGACATCCAGCAACTACGTGCTGGCGTTGAAGTCGGTGGGTGACACGGTGTACGCCGCAGGCGCCTTCACATTGATAGGCAGCGCGTCGCGCCGATACCTCGCGGCCATCGACAAATCCGGTGCGGCAACGGCGTGGAATCCTGATCCCAACGAAGTGGCATACGCGCTCGGAGTCAACGGCGCCGAAATCCAGGCGGGCGGTGAGTTCAAGATGCTGGGCGGCGTCACCCGCAACCGCCTCGCGCAGCTCGGCGCAACCGGCGAGCTGACGCTCTGGAATCCAGATCTCAACGGCGAAGTTGACGCGCTGGCGATCAATGGCGACATCGTCTTCGCGGGAGGAAGCTTCAACTCGGTGGGAAGCGATACGCGTAAACATCTTGCGGCTATCGATGCCAATGGTGTGGCGACCTCATGGAATCCAGCGCCCAGCAGCAGAATCAGCGCGATGATCGTGGCCAACGGCAAACTATTCGTCGGTGGAGACTTTTCCACGATGCTCGACGGCGTCGTGGAGCGCAATGGCGTGGCGGGCTTCGACGCCGATGGGAAGTTGCTGTCCGGTCTCGGCACTCCCGGCAGGGATGTCGATGGGAGCATCCATGTGTTCGCCAAATCGGATGAGGGCGCATTCCCCACTATCTACATTGGCGGCACTTTCACGAAGTTCGCTGGTTTGAATCGAGCGCACCTCGCCGCGTTCGACATCAACGGCCATGTGGAGAACTGGAATCCTGGCGCCAGTGCCGACGTCGTCGCTTTGGCCGTAACCGGTGGCGTGGTCTACGTGGGTGGGGCTTTCGACGTCATCGGCGGCGCCCTGCACAATCATATTGCCGCCATCGACGCCACCGGTGCTCCGACCCTGTGGAATCCGCACACCAATGGCATCGTCACATCGCTCGGCGTCTCGGGGAACACCATCTACGCGGGTGGTGAATTCACCGGCGCCAATGGGAATCCGCGTAGCTATCTGGCGGCCTTCGATTCGACTGGCGTCCTGACGTCGTGGAATCCAGGCGCGGACGACTTCGTCTCGACAATGGTGATCCAGGGCAGCGGGATTTACGTGGGCGGCAGATTCAATGCGCTGTCTTCGGCAGCGCGCAGCGGGTTCGGAGTCATCAACGTAACCGGTGCGGGGGAGATCGTGCCGTAGCGCGACCGGCAGCAGCCCGGCGCCGGCACCGCGCGGTAGTTCCGCGCCGTGCAGAAGCCGGACCCCTTGCGCGAGTGGCGGACATCGGCGCACTCCTCCGCCCGCGGCGAGGTTTTGAATGAACCTCTGTCTATCACCGTGCCGCAAGCCGCCAAAGGGAAGTGATTTCTGCCGCGCGCGCGCCATGGAGCGGGTCGGTTTTGTCGGTGGCTCGCGGATGTCGCGGCGGCACATCGTTTCGTCCCACGACGTGCAATCCCGCAGCCGCGAACTCGCCGAGCAACTGCGCGCGAGTCCTCAAGCCCAGATGCTCCGCCAGGTCGGAAAGGATCAACCACCCCTCGCCGCCCGGCGCCAAGTGCCCGGGCAACTTCGCCAGGAATCCGCGCAGCATTCGGCTTTCGGAGTCGTAGATCCCGTTTTCCATGGGCGAGCTCGGCCGTGCGGGAATCCACGGCGGGTTGCAGATCACGAGCGCGGCGCGGCCTTCGGGAAAGAGATCCGCCTGGACGACATCGATGCGTTCGGAAAGTCCGAGCTGTCGAACGTTTTCACGCGCACACAACATGGCCCGAGAATCGAGATCGGTTGCGACCACGCGTTCGATGC
>JBDTSV010000158.1:0-24918 GCA_039930985.1 Pseudomonadota bacterium | reverse complement strand
TCGATCAGCTCATGCACGACTTCACGGGCCTCGACCTCATCATCGTCGAGAGCGGCGGGGACAATCTGGCCGCAACCTTCAGTCCCGAATTGTCCGATCTCACCATATATGTCATCGACGTTGCGGCGGGCGACAAGATCCCACGCAAGGGTGGTCCGGGCATCATGAAAAGCGACCTCCTCATCATCAACAAGATCGATCTCGCGCCCCATGTCGGTGCTTCGCTCGAAGTCATGGATCGTGACGCGAAGAAGATGCGCGGCGACCGACCCTTCGTATTCACAAATCTGAAAACCGGGCAGGGCGTCGACCAGGTCATCGCGTTCATCGAGAAGCAGGGCATGCTGCGACACTGATCGAAGCGCCGCAATTGCGCGGCCTGTCGAGCGCGACTATCTACGCGGCCGGTCCGCCTTGGCGACACTCAGCGCTTCGTGAAGCAGCAGCGTCCAGCTGGCGAAGGCTTGACGCTGCTCATGCTCGTTGCTGATGCGGTTCGCCATCCTCAATTCACCATTGCCGTAGCGCTCGTCACCTTGATAGCAGATGACGCGCCCCACGAGTTTCCCGGTCATGGAATCGCGTATTTCGCCGCTCACCTTCATTTTCACGGGGCCCGGAGTGTAGGTGCGGTTGCCAGCCTCGCCCCCCGCGTCGGGCGCCGGAATGTCCAGGTCCTCGACGGCGGGAGCTACCATCAGCACGTCCGGCGCCGGTGAGTCGGCAAACTGGTAGGTGCCGTGCTTGACGAGGTCACGCGTGAACTCCTCGCGAAAGATTCGTATCGCCGCCGTGCGGATGCGCGCAACTTCCGAGTCACTGACTTCGGGATGATTCTTCCGCCAGCCACCCACGAAGCCGATGGTGGGAGGTTCCAGCATGATGCGCTGGTACTGGTGGAAGGTTGCGTCGGGCGCGCGGTACACGCCACCACTCGCCCGCGATGCAACGCGGACGAGGCCGTCGGCGGTCACTTCTTCGGGACCGGGAAGCGTCTTGCAGCCGGCGAGGAGCGCCGTGCTCAAGACCGCAATGAAAGTGATCGTGCGAAACATGATCGGCGCGCCCCCATCCTGCAGCGACGGACCGATTGTAGCGGTTTGTCTACCGCGCCAGCGTGCGCACCGCGCGGGCCGCCGCCGAGGCACGGTTCTCCACGCCGAGCTTCACGAAGATCTGCTCGAGATGCTTGTTCACGGTCCGCGGACTGATGGCGAGGATCTCGCCGATCTCGCGATTCGCCTTGCCGCGGCTGATCCACAGCAGGACTTCCGATTCGCGCGTGGTCAGCGACAGCGTTTGTTGCAACTGCTGCTCGTCGGCGGTGGTCGACAGTTCGGTCAGGCGGAACAGCAGCTCATCCGGACCGATGGGGCTCAGCACTGAGATTTCGACCTTGCGGCCATTCACGTCGAGGAGCAATCGCGCCTGGCCATTGGCCCCTTCGGCGCGCAGCTGCATGAGCGGGTTCATGACCATCGATGGAAGACTGGCCTGGTGATCGGTCGGCGCGGGGAACAGCTCGCCTAACAACTGGCGTGCCTTTGGCGTGCACCACAGCACCCGGCCGGCGCGATCCGTGGCCAACAGGAACCGGCCGGCGGCATCGAGCGCGGCACGGGTGCCCGCGGCCACCCGCGCGTTGGCGAGGTGCACACGGATGCGCGCCAGCAATTCGTCGATGACCAGCGGCTTGGTGACGTAATCCACGCCGCCCGCCGCGAGACCTTCGAGCACGTTCTCGGTCTCGGTGAGCCCGGTCATGAAGATCACTGGCAGCCCGCCAAACATCCGGTTGCGCTTGAGTCGCCGGCAGGTCTCGAAGCCATTGATCCCCGGCATCATGGCATCCATGAGCACGAGATCGGGCGTGATCTGCTCGACCAGCCGCAGTGCACTGTCACCGTCGGTGGCGATGAGTACGGTGAACCCGGCGTGATCGAGCGTGTCGGTGAGGAAGCCGAGCGTCTCGGGGGTGTCATCGACCACGAGAATGGTGTCGCGCCGGACGTCGGCGGTGAGAGCGTTAGCCATGTTTGCGCATTCCTTCCAGCACGTTCATGTACCGTTTCAGATCGAAGTTCGCGACCAGTGTGCGCATGCGGGTCGCGAACGGTTTGTTGGTGGGATCGGTTTCCATTTCGCGCAGCTTCGCCTGAATGCCGCGCACGTGACCGATGAGGCCGAGTTGATAGAGATCGTCGACGTGATGCCGCGAATGATCGGGCAGGGCGTTGTGCAAGTCGGTCTCGCGCGCTGCGGTGCCGACGCCGGGTTCGTGAACCCAGCTCAACCCGAGCTGCGTCGCCAGGGTCTCGAGCAGGCGCGCTACGTCGATGGGCTTGATGAGGAACGCGTCGTGGCGCGACTCCGCGCCCCCCGGCGAGAACTCATGCGCGTTGGCCGAGACGATCACGATCCTCAGGCGATCGAGGCCCGGCATGGCGCGCAGGGCGTCCGCCACCTGCCAGCCGGTCATGCCCGGCATGGAAACGTCGATCATGGCGAGGTCGGGGCGGCTTTCGGCGGCAAGCGCCAGGCCGCTCGCGCCGTCGTGCGCCGTGAGGACGGTGAAATCGAGCGGCTGCAGCAGCCTCTGCACGATGTCGATGTGCACGGCATCGTCGTCGATCAGCAGCAGCTTGCGCCGCGGCCCCAGGTATTGAGTGATGGCCCCCGCGTCGCAGGCGCGCTCGGCGTGCGGTGCCGGCGCCGCCTCGGAGAGCAGCAGGCGCACCGCGAACGTGGTGCCCTGGCCCTCGACGCTGGTGGCGTTGATCTCACCACCCATGATCTGCGTCAGTAGTTTGGTGATGGTGAGACCCAGGCCGGTGCCCGGAATGGCGCGCACGTTCGCGCCCTGGCCACGTTCGAAGGGCTCGAACACGCGCTCGAGCTCGTGCGCGGGAATGCCGACGCCGGTGTCGGTCACTTCGAACTCCGCGACCTGGCTTCGATAACGCACCGTGAGCGTGGCACTGCCGCGCTCGGTGTATTTGATGGCGTTGGATATCAGGTTGATGATGATTTGCCGCAGTCGCTTCTGGTCGACGTGCACGAAGGCGGGCAGGTGGGGCGGCCGGCTATAGATGAACTCGATGCCTTTGGCGGCCGCCTGCAGGCGGAACATGTCGACGATCTGGTCGAGGAATTCGGCCAGCGGCACCTTGTCGCGATCCAGGCGCAGGATGCCGTTTTCGATCTTCGAGATGTCGAGAATGCCGTCGATGAGGTCGGCCATGTGCTCGGCGCTGCGGCGAATCACGCGAATGGCGTTGTCCGACGGACCCGCGACGCCGCGTTCGAGCAACTGCGCATAGCCGTATATGGAATTGAGCGGCGTGCGGATCTCGTGGCTGATGCCGGCGATGTAGCGCGTCTTGGCGACGTTGGCGCTTTCGGCGACTTCCTTGGCCTTGGCCAGCGCCGCGTCGGTGCGTTTGTGCGCGTCGATCTCGTCCATGAGCATCGAGGTCTGATGCGCGGACTCCGCTTCGGCGGCGCGGCGACTCTCGTGCGCGAGCACGATGAGCCATGCCATGACGCCCGAGACCACCAGCAGCGCGAAGTACACCAGCCACAGCGTGGTGCGGATCGTCTCGCGCTCCTCGGGCATCGAACCGCCGTATTGCTGGTAGATCAGCCCCAGCAAAAGGCCGATGGCGAGATTCGACAGCAACAGCAGGCCGCCGAAATGACCCGCGCGCGTGTTGAGCAGCGCGCCGACGCGGCCCGGCAGGAACCGCGCGATGAATCCGTCGAGTTGCTCGTTGAAGCGGCTGTTCGTCTTGCACTGGTCGCGGCAGCGTGCCTCGAGCGTGCAGCACAGCGAACAGATAGGCCCGGAATATGCCGGACACATGGCGATGTCGCCGCGCTCGAACACGTTCTCGCAAATGCTGCATTCGAGCTCGGTGGCCTTCTCCGGCAGGCCGGTGGGCGGTCGTGCCAGGTAGTACTTGCCCTTGGTCCACCAGGCGATCAGCGGCGCGGCGCAGAACGCGACGACGAGCGCGACGAACGGCGAGAGAATCTGCGCGATTTCCCCGAACGCGCCCATGAAGGCGAGACTCGACAGCACCACCGAGATCACCAGCGCGCCCACGCCCACGGGATTGATGTCGTACAGGTGCGCGCGCTTGAACTCGATGTCCTTGGGGCTGAACCCCAGGGGCTTGTTGATCACGAGGTCGGCCGTCAACGCGCCTATCCACCCGGCCGCGAAGTTGGCATAGATCACGAGAATGCTCTCGATGGCGCGGAAGATCCCGATCTCCATGAGAAGCAACGCCAGCAACACGTTGAACACCAGCCACACCACGCGGCCGGGATGCGAGTGCGTGAGCCTCGAGAAGAAGTTGGACCAGGCGATGCTGCCGGCGTAGGCGTTGGTGACGTTGATCTTGAGCTGGCAGACGATGACGAAGACGCCGGTCATGACCAGCGCGAATGTCGGCGACTGGAACACCTCGCGAAAGGCGAGGTGATACATGATGGTGGGCTCGTCGGCCTGTGAGACGTGCACGCCCTGGCGCAGCGCCCACACCGCGAGGAACGAGCCGATCAGTAGTTTGAAACCGCCGAGCAACACCCAGCCCGGTCCGGTGCCGATGACCGCGGTCCACCAGCCAACCCGATTCTGTGTCGTCTTGCTGGGCAGGAAGCGCAGATAGTCGACCTGTTCGCCGATCTGCGGCAGCAGCGAGAGCAGTACCGACGCGGCGAGACCGAACATCACGAAGTTGAACGAGCCGCCCGTGCCGTCGGTGCCCCCATAGTGGGTCCACGCCGCAATTTCGGTGGGATGCTTCCACGCGATGATGGCTATCGGTACGAACTGCAGGACGAGCCAGATAGGCTGCGTGATGATCTGCATCTTGCTGATGAGGCTGATGCCGTACAGCGCGATGGGGATGACGATCAGCGAACTGCAGATGTGCGCCAGCCACAACGGGATGTCGAACACCAGGTTCAGCGCCACCGACATGATGCTGGCTTCGATGGCGAACAGCAGGAATGTGAACGAGGCGTAGATCAGCGACGTCACAGTCGAGCCCATGTAGCCGAAGCCGGCGCCACGCGTCAGCAGGTCGATGTCGACGCCGTACTTCGCCGCGTAGTAGGCGATCGGCAGGCCGATGAGGAACATGAGCACGGCGAAGGCGCCGATGGCCCAGGCGACATTCGGAAATCCGTAGAGCAGCGTCAGCGTGCCGCCGATGGCCTCGCAGGCGAGGAACGCGATGGGGCCGAGCGCGGTGTTTCCCACGCGCGCGGTCGAGCGACGCGCACGCTGCGCCGTGAAACGCAGTGCGTAGTCTTCGAGCGTCTGGCTCGCCACCCACTGGTTGTACTGGCGGCGCTCACGAATGATTTTTTGCTGTCGCGGTTTCACCGCTTCCCCTGTTTCCCCATCGATAGATAGCAATCGACGTGCCACGCATTACGCGCGGCCGATGCTCCGCGTGGCCGGGCAGGTGCGCACGATTCGTACAACTGCGACTTTGAAGTGCAGGGGTTGGCGCGCGCGCACCCTTCTCGCACAACTGCGCGAGTGCCTACGTCAAATGACGCCTATCTCCGATGGAACTCGTTTCGTACCGTCGATCGCAGGGGTAGCCAACAAGGAAAACCATGTCACTCAAGTCACACATCATCAAAGCAGCAGCAGGTATCGGCCTCGCGGCCCTGCCATTCACTCAAACCATGGCGGGCGATTTCTCGGTAGGCGGCGGCATCAGGACGAGCTTCTCGAACACCGACTTCGACTTTGACGACGGCGAGGGCGGTACGGACAGCAACTCGACCAGCGATTTCACGCTGAACAGCGCGCGTCTCTACATCAGCGGCAAGGCGACCGACAACATCGGCTTCATGCTGAACACCGAATACAACCAGGGCAACGAAACCATTCGCGTCATCGACGCGGCGGCGCAGTTCTCCTTCGCCGGCGGCAAGCACAACATCTGGGTCGGCCGTTTCCTGCCGCCCAGCGATCGCGCCAATCTCTACGGTCCCTACTACGCCAGCAACTGGGGCGTGTACCAGGACGGCGTGCAGGACGGCTATCCGTTCGAAACCGAAGGCCGTGACGATGGCATCGCCTACTGGGGCCAGTTCGACAAGGTCAAGTTCTCGATCGGTGCCTTCGATGTCTCCGGACTGACTACCGGCGACTCGGACGTGCTGCTCGCCACTCGCGTGCAAGTCGACTTCTGGGACAAGGAAGACGGCTACTACCTGAACGGCACGTACTACGGCGAGAAGGATCTGCTTGCCATTGGCGTCGCGGCGCAAACCGCTGACGCCGGCGACGCGTACTCGGCCGATTTCCTGCTCGAGAAGAAGCTCGGCAATTCCGGCGTGCTGACGCTCGAATCCGAATTCGCCGTGTATGACGGGCTCGGTGGTTATCCGACGCCGGTCGGCGGCGGCTACGAGAAGGAGGACGGCTTCTACGTGCTCGGTGCCTATCTGTTCCCGACGGAAGTGGGTCCGGGCAAGTTCCAGGTGCTCGGCAAGTATGGCCAGGCAACCTTCGACTTCTTCGGCACCGACCTCGACCAGGACACGCTGGAGCTCGACGTGAACTATCTGATCAAGACGTTCAACGCGCGCATCAGCCTGTACTACCTCGACAAGAGCTTCGATCCGGACGTGGGTGGCGACACCAAGACGATCGGTATCGGTCTGCAAATTCAGATGTAAGGATGAATTCAATGATCCAACTCAAGACAATTACCCGCCGTGCCGCATTGCTCGGTGCCGCGGTCGCGATGACACTCGGTGCGACGGCCCAGGCCGCCGACACCATCAAGATCGGCGTGCTGCATTCGCTGTCCGGGACGATGGCGATCTCCGAGACCACGCTGAAAGACACCGTCCTCATGCTCATCGACGAGCAGAACAAGAAGGGCGGGTTGTTAGGCAAGAAGCTGGAAGCCGTGGTGGTCGACCCGGCGTCGAACTGGCCGCTGTTCGCCGAGAAGGCCGAGCAGTTGCTGGTCAAGGACAAGGTGGCCGTGGTGTTCGGTTGCTGGACCAGCGTGTCGCGCAAGTCGGTGCTGCCGGTGTTCGAGAAGAACAACGGCCTGCTGTTCTACCCGGTGCAGTACGAAGGTGAGGAATCGTCGAAGAACGTGTTCTACACCGGTGCCGCGCCCAACCAGCAGGCGATCCCGGCCGTCGACTACCTGATGAAGGACATCGGCGTGAAGCGCTGGGTGCTCGCGGGCACGGATTACGTGTATCCGCGTACCACCAACAAGATCCTCGAGGCCTACCTCAAGGCGAAGGGCGTGGCCGACGCGGACATCATGATCAACTACACGCCCTTCGGTCACTCTGACTGGCAGTCGATCGTGTCCGACATCAAGAAGTTCGGCTCGGCGGGCAAGAAGACCGCGGTGGTCTCGACCATCAATGGCGACGCCAACGTGCCGTTCTACAAGGAACTCGGCAACCAGAAGATCTCGGCGGAGGACATTCCGGTGGTGGCGTTCTCGGTAGGCGAGGAGGAACTCGCCGGTATCGACACCAAGCCGCTGGTTGGCCATCTCGCCGCCTGGAACTACTTCATGAGCGTGAAGAGCCCGGCGAACACGGAATGGATCAACAAGTGGCATGCCTTCACCAAGAACCCGAAGCGGACCTTCAATGACCCGATGGAAGCCCACGTGATTGGCTTCCAGATGTGGGTCAAGGCGGTCGAGAAGGTGAAGAGCACGGACGTGAACAAGGTGACCGACGCCATGATCGGCCTCGAAGTGCCGAACCTCACTGGCGGCATCGCCAAGATGCTGCCTAACCACCACCTGACCAAACCCGTGCTCATCGGTGAAATCCGTGCGGATGGCCAGTTCGACACGGTCTGGCAGACCAAGGGTCTGGTACCGGGCGACGCCTGGTCCGACTTCCTGCCGGGCAGCAAGGATATCGAGGCTGACTGGGTCACGTTGAAGTGCGGCAACTACAACACCAAGACCAAGCAGTGCTCGGGCCAGAACTACAAGTAAGTCACCAGCAACAAGAAGAATCTGAATAAGGTGTCCAACAAGGCAATTGAGATCCCGGGAGCAATCCCGGGATCTTTTTTTCCTGCAATGCGCGGCGCGCTCCTGGCGCTCACGCTGTTCCTGATGTCGCTGTGCGCCACGGTGGCGCACGCACAAACGCCGGATGAGACTTTCGCGGCCGCGGTCACGGGTCTCGCATCCGACAACTTTCCCGACAAGTCGGCGGCGGTCACCACGCTGACCGAACTGCGCCACCCGAACGGCAGGGCGGTTCTCGCGGCGCTGCTCGACGGCAAGCTCTATCTACGCAATACGGACCACAAGGTTTTCATCACCGATGGCGGCGAGGCGACGCTCGCGCTCATCGACCCGCTGACCTTGAAAGCGGCGGGCAACGGCGCGGCGGATGACTACGCGCGCATCACCACCAACAACAGCCTGCGCAAGGCACTGCGCAGCGCCGTGGCCGCATTCGCCCTTTCCGACCCCGACGCGGATGTGCGGCTCGGCGCGGTGCGCGACATGCTGCGCTCCATCGACGCGGAAAACGTCGCCCTGCTGCGTGCCGGTATCGACAAGGAAACAGACGGCGGCGTCCGGCAGGCGATGCGCGAGGGAATCGCGCTCGCGGATCTCGACAGCAGCGAAGCCGACACCCGTCTCGCCGCCGTGCGGGCGCTCGAGAAATCCCTGAGCCCCGATGTGTTCAACCGGCTGACCACCATGGTCACGGCAGGCGACGACGGCGTCTTTCCGGAAGCCGACGAACGCGTGCGCAAGGAAGCGGGCGAAGTCATCGATACGATCGCCGCCGCCCGCCGCATGTATTCGACCGTCGAGACTCTGTTCTTCGGTTTGGGTCTGGGAAGCGTGCTGGTTCTCGCCGCCATCGGCCTCGCGATCACGTTCGGCGTCATGGGCGTCATCAACATGGCGCATGGCGAGCTCATGATGCTGGGTGCTTACTGCACCTTCTTCATACAGCACTGGTTCCCGGGTCTCATCCAGTATTCCGTGTTGATCGCGATTCCGGTGGCGTTCGTGGTCTCGGGTTTCGTCGGCGTCCTCATCGAGCGCGGCATCGTGCGCTTTCTGTACGGCAGGCCGCTGGAGACGCTGCTCGCCACGTTCGGCGTGAGCCTGATCCTGCAGCAGCTGGTGCGCGGCTACAGCCCTAACAACGTGCCGGTCGAGACGCCGGCGTGGATGGCCGGCTCGTTGCAGATCAATGACGCGTTGTCGGTCACCTATAACCGGTTGTACGTGTTCCTGTTCATGGGCATCGTGTTCGCGGTGCTGCAGCTGGTGATGAAGAAGACCACGCTGGGCCTCAAGGTTCGCGCCGTCGCGCAGAATCGCAACATGGCCAAAGCGATGGGTGTGCGCACTCATTGGATCGATGCGTTGACCTTCGGTCTGGGCGCAGGCATCGCCGGGGTCGCAGGCGTAGCGCTGAGCCAGCTCACCAACGTGGGTCCGAATCTCGGCCAGAGCTACATCATCGATTCCTTCATGGTCGTGGTGTTCGGTGGCGTGGGCAATCTGTGGGGCACTCTCGTGAGCGGTCTGACGCTCGGCATCGTCAACAAGGTTCTCGAGCCGTGGGTGGGCGCGGTTCTGGCGCAGGTGTTCGTGCTGATCGCGCTCATTTTCTTCATCCAGCGCCGTCCGCGGGGTCTGTTCCCGCAGAAGGGCCGGGCGGCGGAGAATTGAAATGACCAAGGGCCCGGTCCTCAGTTTGTTGGTAGGCGACCGCGGCACGGCCGTGTTCCTGGTCATCGTCGCCGTGATCGGTATCGTGGTTCCGGTGCTGCACCTGGTGCCGGCGGAAGGGTCGGCACTGCAGTTGTCGGGTTACACCATGACGTTGATCGGCAAGTACATGACGTACGCGCTGCTCGCCGTCGCCGTGGACCTGGTGTGGGGCTACTGCGGCATTCTCTCCCTCGGCCACGCGGCATTCTTTGCGTTGGGCGGTTATGCCATGGGCATGTACCTGATGCGTCAGATCGGCACGCGTGGCGTGTACGGCGACCCGGTGCTTCCGGATTTCATGGTGTTCCTGAACTACCAGGAGCTGCCATGGTTCTGGCACGGTTTCGACATGTTCTGGTTCGCCATGCTCATGGTCGCGGTGGTGCCGGGACTGCTGGCGCTGGCGTTCGGCTGGCTGGCCTTCCGTTCGCGCGTCACCGGCGTCTATCTATCGATCATCACCCAGGCGCTGACCTACGCGCTCATGCTGGCTTTCTTCCGCAACGACATGGGTTTCGGCGGCAACAACGGCATGACCGACTTCAAGGACATCCTGGGGTTCGCGATCAACGCGCCGAGCACGCGGGTCGCTTTGTTCGCGGCCAGTGCACTGGCGTTGATCGCGGGCTATCTCGCCTGCCGCTACATCACGCTGTCGCGCGCGGGCCGCGTCATCCAGGCGATCCGTGACGCGGAATCGCGCACGCGGTTCATCGGTTATCGCGTCGAGATTTACAAGCTGTGGATCTTCACATTCTCGGCAGTGCTCGCGGGAATCGCCGGCGCGCTGTACGTGCCGCAGGTCGGCATCATCAATCCCGGCGAGTTCGAGCCGATCAACTCCATCGAAGTGGTCATCTGGGTGGCGGTGGGCGGGCGCGGCGTGCTGTACGGCGCGGCCGCCGGCGCGGTACTGGTGAACTACGCCAAGACTTTTTTCACGGCCGCGTTGCCGGAGTTCTGGCTCTATGCGCTCGGTCTGATGTTCGTGCTGGTGACGCTGTTCCTGCCGCGCGGCGTGGTGGGCCTGTTAGACAGGTTTGGTGCGAAGCCGCCACCGGCGTCGCCGCCGGCGGCGAAGGCGGTGCCAGCGTGAACGCGAGCCAGGTTGTCAGGCAAGGCTGGCAAAAGGTATTCGGCGCGGGTACCGGCAGCGACCGGCCCAGGCCCGGCGACTCATCGCACGGCACGATTCTGTACGTCGAAGACATCACGGTGAGCTTCGATGGCTTTCGCGCGCTCAACAATCTCACGCTGTACATCGACGTGGGCGAACTGCGCTGCATCATCGGTCCGAATGGCGCCGGCAAGACCACGATGATGGACGTCATCACCGGCAAGACGCGCCCGGACTCGGGCAGCGCCTGGTTCGGGGTCACCACAGATCTGCTCACTCTCACGGAACCGGAAATCGCGGAGGCTGGCATTGGACGAAAATTTCAGAAGCCGACGGTCTTCGAGCAACACAGCGTTCTGCAAAACCTGGCGCTCGCGGCCGCGGGAGACAAGTCGGTCTGGCACACGCTGTTCAAACCGATTGCGCGACCGCAACTGGCGCGTATCGATGAGGTGCTGGTCACGGTCGGGCTGAAGGACCAGCGCGACCTGCGCGCCGGCATCCTGTCGCACGGTCAGAAGCAATGGCTGGAGATCGGCATGCTGCTGATGCAGGACCCGCGCCTGCTGCTGGTCGACGAGCCGGTGGCCGGTATGACTCCGCAGGAGGTGGAGCGCACGGCCGAGCTGCTGGTGTCGCTGGCCGGCAAGCACTCGGTGGTCGTGGTCGAGCACGATATGGCGTTCGTGCGCTCGATTGCGCGCACGGTGACCGTGCTGCACGAGGGTTCCGTGCTGGCCGAAGGCAGCATGGACGCGGTGCAGAACGATCCGAAGGTCGTCGAAGTCTATCTCGGCGAACCCCAGGGAACATCCAAGGGAAGTAGTTAGCCATGCTGGCCATCAGGGAGCTCAATCAGTTCTACAGCGGCAGCCACATCCTGTGGAATGTCAACCTCGAGGTACCGGAAGGCTCCTGCACCTGCCTCATGGGCCGCAATGGGATGGGCAAGACCACGCTGCTGAAATGCATCATGGGGTTGTTGCCGACGGCTTCGGGGGCGATGAGCTACGGGCTCGGGAACGATGCCACGGATCTCACCAGGGTTGCCGCCGACCGGCGGGCGCGTCTGGGTATCGCCTATGTACCGCAGGGGCGCGAGATCTTTTCGCAGCTCACGGTCGAGGAGAATCTGCGCATCGGGTTCGGCGCGCGGCGTGGCGCGAAGATCAAGGAGATTCCCGAGCACATCTTTGGCTGGTTCCCCGTGCTCAAAAAGATGCTGAGGCGCCGTGGCGGCGATCTGTCGGGTGGACAGCAGCAGCAGCTCGCCATCGGCCGCGCGATGGTGCTCGATCCAAAATTGCTGATACTCGATGAACCCGCCGAGGGCATTCAACCCAACATCGTGCACGAGATCGGCGATATCATCCTGCGCCTCAACCGCGAAGCGAAACTCACCGTGCTGCTAGTCGAACAGAAGCTGCCATTTGCGCGCCGCGTCGCCAGCGAGTTCCGCATCATCGACAAGGGCCGCATCGTCGGCGGCGGCGAAATCGCCGCGCTCACCGACGACCTCGTCCATCAACACCTGACGGTGTGAGGCCGTGAGCATTGCCGCTGTTCGCAACACTTCCGGCTGGCAGGCGGAGTTGCGCCTCCGGTTTAATGGGGACAGTCCCCATTTGCTAGCAAAAGGGGCCGCACCTGCTGTCGGCAAGACGCGCCTCGTCGAGCGACATCACAAGGGACCGCTGGTGGTGCAGCGCCCGTTCCATCCCGAAGGCGATCCTTGCCACGTCTATCTGGTGCATCCGCCCGGTGGCGTGGTCGGTGGCGACTCGTTGCGTCTCGACGTGCAGGTCGATCCCGGCGCGCATGCCTTGATCACGACGCCAGCCGCCACGAAGTTCTATCGCTGCGAGGGCACGTCTTCGTCGCAGACGCAGGAACTGCGCGCGGCCGGCGCAACGCTCGAATGGCTGCCGCAGGAGAACATCTTTTATCGCGGCGCCGACGCGCGCACCGCCACACGCGTGCAGGTCGATGCAGACTCGCGATTCATCGGCTGGGAAATCAACTGCCTGGGTCTTCCGGCGCGCGGCGAGCCCTTCGATGCGGGCACACTCCGCCTCGACCTCGAGCTGTGGCGCGATGGCCGGGCTGTCCCTGGAGCCGGGCCGGTCCCGATTTTCCTGGACCGGATGCGTCTCAGCGGAGATTCGGGCGCGCGCGGCGCCCGTTGGGGTCTCGCCGGCCAGGAAGCGGTCGGCACTTTGTTAGCCACGCCGGCGACCCGCGCCCACGTCGAGGCGATTCGCGAGCTGCTGGCCGACGAGAAGTTCGCCGCCGTCTCGCTCGTGGACGGCGTGCTCGTGCTGCGCGCACTGGCACCGCAAGCCGAGGCAGTCCGCAAACTTTTCATCACCGCCTGGCAGGCACTGCGCCCCGGTATCATCGGTCGCGCCGCCGTGCTGCCACGCATCTGGAACACCTAGAGCCTTGCCATGGAACTGACGCCACGCGAGAAGGACAAACTACTGCTGTTCACCGCGGCACTGGTCGCCGAGCGGCGCCGCGCGCGCGGGCTCAAGCTCAACTATCCGGAAGCCGTGGCGCTGGTTTCCGCCGCCATCCTCGAAGGCGCGCGCGACGGGCGCACGGTGGCGGAACTCATGAGTTTCGGCACCACCATCCTGACGCGCGCCGACGTCATGGACGGCGTGCCCGAGATGATCCCCGAGGTGCAGGTCGAGGCCACGTTTCCCGACGGCACGAAGCTCGTCACCGTGCATCATCCCATTGTCTGAGGGGCGCCCATGATTCCCGGAGAAATGTTCTGTGAGGCCGGCGCTCTCGAGATCAACACCGGACGCAAGACGGTCACGGTAAAGGTGGCAAACACCGGCGATCGGCCGATCCAGGTCGGCTCTCACTACCATTTCTTCGAGACCAACCAGGCATTGCGCTTCGAACGCGCGTTGGCCAGGGGATTCCGGCTCAACATCGCCGCGGGAACGGCGGTGCGCTTCGAACCCGGACAGGAGCGCGAGGTGGAGCTCGTGGCGTTCGGCGGCGATCGCCTGGTTTACGGGTTCAGCGGGCAAATCAACGGCAAGCTGCCATGAGAACGATCGACCGCCGCGCCTACACCGAGATGTACGGCCCCACTACCGGCGACCGCGTGCGCCTCGGGGACACCGAGCTCATCATCGAGGTGGAACGCGATCACACGATCTACGGCGAGGAAGTGAAATTCGGCGGTGGCAAGGTGATTCGCGACGGCATGGGGCAGGGGCAACGTGGCGCGAAACACGTCGCCGATACCGTGATCACCAATGCGCTGATCGTCGATCACTGGGGCATCGTCAAAGCCGACATCGGTTTGAAGGATGGCCGCATCGCCGGTATCGGCAAGGCCGGCAACCCCGACGTACAGCCCGGCGTCGACATCATCATCGGCGCCGGCACGGAGATCATCGCGGGCGAAGGACTGATCGCAACCGCGGGCGGCATCGACTCGCATATTCATTTCATCTGCCCGCAGCAGGTGGACGACGCAATGATGTCAGGTATCACCACCATGATCGGTGGGGGTACCGGACCGGCCGCGGGCACCAGCGCCACCACCTGCACGCCGGGGCCGTGGTACATCGGGCGCATGTACCAGGCGCTCGATGAGCTGCCGTTGAACTTCGGGTTGTTAGGCAAGGGCAACGCCTCGCTGCCGCTTTCGCTCAACGAACAGGTCGAAGCCGGCGTGATGGGCCTGAAGCTCCATGAAGACTGGGGCACCACGCCTGCGGCCATCGACAATTGCCTGAACGTCGCCGAAAAGTACGACATCCAGGTCGCCATCCATACCGACACGCTCAACGAATCCGGCTTCCTCGAAGACACGCTGGCGGCGTTCAAGGGCCGTGCGATTCACACCTATCACACCGAAGGCGCGGGCGGCGGTCACGCGCCCGACATCATCAAGGCCTGCGGCGAATCGAACGTGCTGCCGTCGTCCACCAATCCCACGCGGCCGTACACCGTGAACACCGTCGACGAACATCTCGACATGCTCATGGTGTGCCACCACCTCGATCCGGGCATCGCCGAGGATGTGGCCTTCGCCGAATCACGCATCCGGCGCGAGACCATTGCCGCCGAAGACATCCTTCATGACAAGGGCGCGATGTCGATGATCTCCTCCGACTCCCAGGCCATGGGTCGCATCGGTGAAGTCGTCACTCGCACCTGGCAGACCGCGCACAAGATGAAAGTACAGCGGGGCCCGCTGGCGCCGGATTCTTCCCGCAATGACAATTTCCGTGTGCGCCGTTACGTCGCCAAATACACCATCAACCCGGCCATCACGCATGGCATCGCGCATGAAGTGGGTTCGATCGAACGAGGCAAGCTCGCCGACATCGTGTTGTGGAAGCCCGCGTTCTTCGGTGCCAAGACTGCGATGATCATCAAGGGCGGCATGATTGCCGCGGCGCCCATGGGCGATCCGAACGCATCCATCCCCACGCCGCAGCCGGTGCATTACCGGCCCATGTTCGGCACGCTGGCCGGTGCGAGGCACGCCACCTGCGTGAGCTTCGTGTCGCAGGCGGGCCTGGTCAACGGGATGGCCGAGAAGTTAGGCCTGAAGAAGCGGCTGGTCGCCGTGCAGAAGACGCGCACCATCCGCAAGAAGGACCTGGTGCTCAACGACTATCAACCCAGGATCGAAGTCGATTCGCAGACTTACGAGGTGCGCGCCGACGGCGAGCTGCTTCGCTGTGAACCGGCGAGCGTGCTGCCGCTGGCACAGCGCTATTTCCTGTTTTGATGGATCCCGGCCGACAAGGAAGTCACTTGCTCAAGATCAATCTGAAACTGGATCGTTCCGTCGACCATCCGCGCGCGGCGGAGCGCAAGCTGGTATTGCCATTCGGCGAACGTGCCAAGAGCCGCTTGCGGGCGTTGCTCGACAATGGCGAGGAAGCCGGGTTGTTCCTCGAGCGCGGCTCGGTGTTGCGACACGGTGATCTGCTGCTCGCCGACGACGGCCGCGTTGTCGAAGTGCAGGCCGCGACCGAAACGGTGTCGACCGTCCACACGCGCGACGGGCTGATGCTGGCGCGCGCCAGCTATCATCTCGGCAATCGCCATGTGCCGCTGCAGATTGGCGCTGGCTGGCTGCGTTACCAGCACGATCACGTGCTCGACGACATGCTGCGCGGCTTTGGTCTGGAGATACACGTCGAAAAGGCGCCGTTCGAACCCGAAGGAGGCGCCTATGTCGCGGCCTCGCACCACGCGCACTCACATAGTCACGACTGAAGACGCTGGGCCCGACGCCCACGCATCCCTGCAGCTGCTACGGCTGCTGCACCTCGCGAGTCCGGCGTTGCCCATCGGCGCCTTTCATTTTTCTCAAGGTCTGGAGTACGCCGTCGAGAATGGCTGGGTCAAGGATGAACCCGATGCACTCGATTGGATCGCGGGCCTGGCTGCCGCCAGTCTCGCTACGCTCGACTTGCCGGTGTTGCACCGTTTGCAGGCCGCGTGGGCACAGAGCGATCCTGCGGCCGTGTTGCGCTGGAACGCATTCCTGATCGCGTCGCGGGAAACGGAAGAGCTGCGACTCGAAGACCGCCACCTGGGCAGTGCACTGTTGCGTGTGCTGGCGGAGTTCCAGCTCACCACGGATCTATTCGGCGCGAACGTCGCCCAGAATTCGATCGGTGTCGCCCATGCCACCGCGTTCGCATTCGCCTGCGCGCGCTGGGCTATCAACCCCGCGTCGGCCCTGCAGGCTTACTCGTGGGCCTGGGTTGAAAATCAGGTGCTTGCGGCGGTGAAGCTCGTGCCACTCGGCCAGAGTGCCGGCCAGCGCATGCTGCATGCGCTCCATGCACGGCTTGTCGCGATTTGCGCTCGGTCCATGATTTGCGCGGATTCCGACATCGGGATATCCACAGCCCTGAATGCCGTGGCGAGCGGACGCCACGAAACGCAATACACGCGTCTCTTCCGTTCGTGAGCTAGAATTGCCGTCACCGCCGGCGATCACTTCAACCCCCGCCGTGCCAAAAATAAAATGCTTTTACGCGTTCAGCTGATTTCAGCGGCTGTAGCCGCCTTGTTGGTCGCCGCTTGCAGCAAGCAGGAGGCTCAGCAGCAGCCGCCGCCTCCTGAAGTCGGCGTGGTCGTGGTGCACGCAGGTCCCGTACCGCTGGTGCGCGAAGCTTCCGGGCGCCTCGCGCCGACGCGCGCCTCCGATGTGCGCGCCCGCGTTCCCGGGGTGCTGCAGAAACGCCTGTACAAGGAAGGCTCCTTGGTCAAAGAGGGCGACCCCCTCGTGGTCATCGACACCGCGCCGTACCGTGCGCAGGTCGCCGCAGCCAGTGCCAACCTGGAGCAGGCCGAAGCGGCGGCTACCAATGCACGGGTGACCGCCAACCGCAACCGCGAGCTGTCCAAGCAGCAACTCGTTTCGCGCATGCAGCTCGACGACTCCGAGGCTTTGGAACGATCCTCGGCCGCGCAGGTATCGGCGGCGCGCGCTCAGGTTCAGACGGCGCGGATAAATCTCGGCTACGCCACGATCACCGCGCCAATCTCCGGTCGCGCCAGCCAGTTGCGCGTGCTCGAGGGTGCACTCGTGGGGCAGGGCGAGGCCACGCTTCTAACTACCATCGAGCAGGTGGATCCCATCTACGTGTATTTCGACCAGCCGGCAGCGGAGTTCGAGCGGCTGCAGCGCGCGCAGGCGTCGGGTGCCGTGGCACTCGCCGAGGGCTCGCTCGCCGAGGTTCGCCTGGTGCGCGCCGACGGCAGCCTGTACGACGAAACGGGGACGCTCGATTTCTCGGACTACAGCGTGAACCCCACCACCAGCGCCGTCGCATTCCGGGGCAAGGTGGCCAATCCGAACCGCGTGCTTCTGCCGGGCATGTACGTGAACGTGCGGCTGACCGTCGGCACCTTGAACAAGGGATTTCGTGTGTCGCAGCTTGCCGTGCAGCGCGACGGGCAGGGCGCGTATGTGCTGGTGGCCGGCGCCGACGGCATGGTGGCGCAGAAACGCGTCGAGATCGTCTCGGTGGTCAACAACGAGTCGATCATCTCCAGTGGTCTCGCCGACGGCGACCAGGTGATCGTCAACAACCTGCAGAAGATCCAGCCGGGCATGCCCGTCAAGGCGACGCCACTACCGGCGGCCGAACCTGCCAAGCCCGCCGGCGGCACCAGCGCCAACTAACTAGCGACTCCGGGACAGGCCATGCCGCAATTTTTCATCGATCGCCCGGTATTTGCGTGGGTGATCGCCATCATCATCACCCTCGGCGGACTCTTCGCGATCCGCTCGCTGCCGGCCGAGGCGTACCCGGACGTGGCGCCGCCACAGGTATCGATCAGTGCCACGTATCCCGGTGCCAATGCCGATGTCATCGAGCGCACCGTCGTTCAGGTCATCGAGCAGCAGCTCACCGGTATCGACAACTTGATGTATTTCCAGTCGTCGTCCTCGAACGGCGCCGGTGGCATCACGTTGTTCTTCAAAGCGGGAACCAACCCGGACACCGCGGCTGTGCAGGTGCAGAACCGCGTGACGCTGGCCGAGCCGCGGCTGCCGCGAGACGTGGTCCTGCAAGGACTGCAGGTGGCGAAGGTCAACTCCGGCTTTCTCATGGCCGTGAGCCTCAGTTCGAAGGACAACAGCGTTCCTTCGGACGTGCTGAACAACATTGTGGCCGCGCAGGTGCTCGACCCGATCTCGCGCATCCCCGGCGTCGGCCAGACTCAACAGTTCGGCGCTGAGTACTCGATGCGCATCTGGCTGAACCCGGACAAGCTGCGTGCCTTCCGCCTGAGCGCGGCCGACGTGCTGGCCAAGGTCCGCGGCCAGAACGTGCAGTTCGCGACCGGCGCGCTTGGCGAACAGCCCGCGACGCAAGGACAACAGGTGGTGGCGCCGGTGTCCGCGGAGGCCCAGTTCAGTACCAAGGAAGAATTCGAAAACGTCATTCTGCGTACTGAAGCCAACGGCACCAGCGTGCGACTGAAAGACGTGGCGCGCGTCAATCTCGGTCTCAACACCTATTCCTTCGACGTGCGCCTCAACAATCAGCCCGTCGCGGGCTTCGGAGTCCTGCTGTCGCCGGGCGCGAATGCGCTCGAGGTCGCCCGGCAGGTCAAGGCGCGCATGAATGAGCTGGCGCCGAGTTTCCCCGCGGGCGTCGAGTGGTTCCTGCCATTCGATGCAACTGTCTTCATCAATGCCGCCATTCACGAGGTGGTGATCACGCTGTGCATCGCCGTGACGCTAGTGTTCATCGTGATGTTAGTGTTCCTGCAGAGCTTCCGCGCCACGCTCATCCCGACGCTGGTCGTGCCGGTGGCGCTCATGGGCGCGTTTATCGGCATGTCCGTGTTCGGTTTCTCCATCAATCAGCTGACGTTGTTCGGCATGGTGCTGGCCATCGGCATCGTGGTGGACGACGCCATCGTGGTCATCGAGTCGGTCGAACGCATCATGCGCGAGGAGCATCTTTCACCGAAGGATGCGACACGCAAGGCGATGACGCAGATCACGAACCCGATCATCGCGATTTCCGTGGTGCTCGCAGCGGTGTTCATCCCGAGCGCGCTGCAGACCGGTTCGGTGGGCATGATCTACAAGCAGTTCGCGATGACCATCGCGATTTCCATGGGGTTTTCGGCTTTCCTCGCGCTGTCGCTGACGCCGGCGCTGTGCGCCACGCTGCTGCGCCCCGAGCACCTCAAGGAAAATCGATTCTTCAAGCTGTTCAATCGCACCTATGGCAGGACGCAGAACACCTACATCCGGTCGGTGAAGTTCTCGATGCGTCATCAGCGGTTCTGGCTGGCCGGCTGCCTCGTGTTGTTCGTGGTCGGCTTCTTCGTGTTGTTCTTCAAGTTGCCGGGCAGTTTCGTGCCCGAGGAAGACCAGGGCTTCACCATCGGCATGGTGCTGATGCCGCCCGGCACCAGTCAGCCGCGCACGCGCGAGTTCATGCGCAGCGTCAGCGAGCAACTGCGCAAGCACGAAGCCGTGGACTCGGTATTCGAGGTAACCGGCTTCAGCTTCATCGGCAGCGGTGAGGGCGTCGGCATGTTCTTCATCAAGCTCAAGGACTATGGCCACCGAAAGGCCACGGCTACTGAATTCAACGACTATGCCAAGGGCCTTGGATTCAGCCAGGCCGATGGCATCGGCATCTTTGTCAATTTCCCGACCATCCCCGGACTCGGCAATTTTGGCGGCTTCGAATTCTGGCTGGAGGACCGCAAGTCCGTGGGCCGACCGGCGCTGTATGGCGCCATGGGTGCATTGTTAGGCAAGGCTGGTAACAACCCGACCCTCGAAGGCGTCCAGCCGAATGAATTGCCGCCGGCGCCGCAGCTCAACCTCACGCTCGACCGTGAACAGGCCCAGTCCATGGGACTGCCCATCGGCGATGTTTACACCGCCGTGCAACTCATGCTTGCTCCGGTATACGTGAACGATTTTGTCTTCGAAGGGCGCGTGCTTCGCGTGACCATGCAGGCCGACGCGCCATTCCGCATGAACGAGGAATCACTGGGGCGCTTCTATCTACCGGCGGGCACCACGGCGGATACGAACCGTTTCTCCTTCGCCGGTGACACCGCGTCGGATGGCATGGTGCCGCTGTCGTCGGTGTTGCGTTCCCAATGGACGGTGGCGGCGCCATCGCAGGCGCGCTTCAATGGCTTCCCGGCGATCCAGCTGAATGGTGGCCCGAAGGTGGGCAAGAGCTCGGGCGAAGCCATGAAAGAGATGGAGCGGATCGTGCGCCAGGATCTGCCACCAGGCTTTGGTTTCGATTGGGCCGGGCAGTCTTTCCAGGAATTGCTCTCCGGCGCCGAGGCGCCGATGCTGTTCGCGCTGTCCATTCTCGTGGTGTTCCTGTGCCTGGCCGCGCTTTACGAGAGCTGGGCGACGCCGCTCGCCGTGCTGCTGGTGGTGCCGGTGGGCATCATCGGCGCCGTGTTTGCGGCCAAGCTCGGCCAGATGCCCAACGATGTGTTCTTCAAGGTCGGCCTCATCACCATCATCGGTTTGTCGGCCAAGAACGCCATCCTGATCGTCGAGTTCGCGCTCGAGGAACAGAAGCGTGGCAAGGGCCTTTATGACTCGGTCATCGAAGCCGCGCGCCTGCGACTTCGCCCCATTCTGATGACATCCTTTGCCTTCATCCTGGGCGTGTTGCCGCTGGTGTTCGCCACCGGCGCAGGCGCCAATGCGCGCCGCGCGCTCGGTACGGGTGTCGTCGGCGGCATGTTGTCGGCCGCGATCCTCGGTGTGCTGCTGGCGCCTGTTTTTTACGTGGCCATCCGGCGTATGGTTGGCGACAAGCTCGATCTGAACGGCTCGAGCTGAACTGAACATGAACGCGACTATTAGCGTTTCTTGAGGAACCCTGCACAGCGGGAACTCCACTCACCGCATGTGAGTCGTATTTCGCAAGAGGTGTCTATGAAAATTTCTCAGGTTTCTGGTGTCCTCACCAGCCTCATCGCCGCCGCGTTGTTCACCGGTTGCGCCACCGGACCAAAGCTGGACTACACCGACTACGCGGGCGAGCCGGTCAAGTCGTTTTACATGCCCAATTTCGACGGCTGGTCAGCCGTGTCGAAAGACCAGGTCGTGATCTGGTCCGGCATGAACAAGGCCTATCTGCTCACCGTCACGGGCTATTGCCCCGATCTGCAGTTCGCGAACGCGATTGCCGTCACTTCCACCGCCCACACGGTCGACCGATTCGAGAAGGTCATCGTGGGTCGCGATCGCTGCCTCATCAACGAGATCCGTCCGCTCGACACCAAGCAGCTGAAGGCAGATCGCAAACTCATGCGCGAACAGATGAAGAAGCCGCAGCCGATCACGCCTGAAGACGCGAAGACTTCCTGAGCGCCGCCTCGATCGGCGATTCGAAGATCGTTAGTGGTGGAGAAGCCTCCGGTCCGGCAAGGGCCGGGGGCTTCTCGTTTTTCAGATCTTGTCGATGAGCGGCGCGATCATCAGGCCTAAGCCCACCCAGCCCACGATCCACACCAGCGTGCGTACCACCGCCAACCCCGACAGGTAGACCACGACGTACACGGCTCGGGCGACAAAAAACACCGTGGCACCGGTGACCGCGAGGCCAGCCGAGGGCGCGACGATCATGTTCATCAACGCCAGGGCCAGGAACACTGGCAGCGCTTCCTGCATGTTCGCGAGCGCGCGCGTCGCGCGCTGGCCGACCACGGTCAGCGGCCGTACATGATCGCGATTGCCGAGATTCTCGGTGACCACTCCCTTGATTCCGTCCGGCGGCGGCTCGCGAAAGCGTCCGGGTAGCAGAGTTTGCATAACGAACAAAGCGAGCACTAACAGGACGAGAAGAACCATAGGAAAGCTCCGGGGGTAGTCAGGGGTTTTAACTGCGTCGCAAATATATAGCCGATCGACCTTAAAGCGGTCCGTCACCGTAGAATCGCCGGCCATGAATCCGCGTATCGCCACTGTCTGCGCCCTGTTGTCCCTGGGCGCTTGCACCGCTCCCGAAGAGCCGGTGACGCCGGTGCGGGTTGACTGGGTCCTCAAATCGCACGTGGCTTTCCTTGCTGCGGACGGCAAGACTCCGCGCGCGGTGCCGGCGCAGAAGTTGCGACTCTGGGTTCCCTACGTGGTGGGCGACATCTACGGCGCGCCAAACGCCGGCGAGCTGGCGCCGGTCACTTTCAATCCGGACTTGAGCTTCGTGCTCGACCTGAACAAGAGCCACGAGAAGCTCGCGAAGGCGCTCATACCCACCGAATTCTCCCAGAAGTGGATGATCATCGAGCCCGCCGCGGCACGCATCGCCCGGTTGTCGCCGTTCGTGCTGCCGGTCGATGGCATCGCGCCCGTGGGCGTGTGCGAGTGGTTAGATGCCGACACCGGCACCAAGCTCATGCTCGTGTACCTGGATCGACCCGCGCGCATCCGCGGCGAGATCGTCCACGAGGGCCGCAACCTGCGCTTCGATATCGAAGCGAAGGAAGCGGGTTACCTGTGGATCCGGCAGCCCGAGGGCAGCGGCGTGTACAGCAAGGCGACCTGGCCCGGCCGGGTAGTCCTTGCGGTAATGCCCAATTCCTGAGCGAAGTGGTATTTTCCGCCGCGCGGACCCTTCCATTACACAGAGAGCGCGAACCATGCAACGAACCCTTTTCGTGGCAATCACGAGTATTGCCGCGTCAGCCACTTTCCTCGCTGCTTGCGCGAAGAAAGAACCACCCCCTCCGCCACCGGTCGCTGAAGCGCCGAAGCCGGCCGCACCCGCGGGCGCCGATCCGGCCCAGTTCCTGACCCAGCCGCTGGCCATTGAAGCCTACTCCGCCGATCCGTCCGCCCATGTGTTTGGCGGCAAGATCTACATCTATGGCTCGCATGACTTCGACTCGGGCATTCCGAGCGACGACCTGGGCAACCAGTACGCCATGAAGGACTACCAGGTGTTGTCGATGGACAGCATCGGTGGCCCGGTCACGGTCAATCCGGTCGCGCTCGACATCAAGGACGTGCCGTGGGCCAGCGAGAAGATGTGGGCACCGGATGCCGCCGAGAAAGACGGCAAGTACTACCTGTATTTCCCCGTGAAGGACAAGGAAGGCGTGTTCCGCGTCGGTGCGGCCGTCGGCGATTCGCCCGTGGGGCCGTTCAAGGCGCAACCCGAGGCCATCAAGAACAGCTTCAGCATGGACCCGGCCGTGTTCAAGGACGACGACGGCAAGTACTACATGTACTTCGGCGGCCTCTGGGGCGGACAGCTGCAGCATTGGAAGACCGGCAAATGGGATGCGAACGACGACGCGCAGCCCGCTGACGATAAGCCGGCGCTGCTTCCGAAAGTGGCGCGTCTCGACAAGAGCATGGTCGAACTCGCCGAGAAGCCGCGCGACGTGAAGATCCTCGACGAGAAAGGCAAACCTTTGCTGTCGAAGGATCACGACCGCCGCTTCTTCGAAGCTTCCTGGGTGCACAAGTACAAGGGCAATTACTACTTCTCGTACTCCACTGGCGACTCGCACTTCATCGCCTATGCGATGGGCAAGTCACCGTATGGTCCATTCACCTTCAAGGGCAACATTCTGATGCCCGTGCTGGGTTGGACCAACCACCATTCGATCGTCGAAGTGGATGGCAAGTGGTACATCTTCTATCACGACACCCAGCGCTCGAACGGCGTGAACCACCTGCGCAATGTGAAGCAGCCGATCGAGATCACCTATAACGAAGACGGCACGATCCAGCCGATCGACGCTTATCTCGGTGACGACATCCCCGCGGCCAGCCACGCGAAGACCGTCAACGAACCGGCCCCGGCGCCTGCCACCAACTGAGTTGAGGGCGGCAGAAATGGGGACGTTCCTCGTTTGCTAGCAAATGGGGACGCGGCTCAAACCGCGTCCCCATTTTTCTACGCACACAACCTAAGGAATCGGGCATGAAGGATCTGGCCCCTGACATCGTCCGGCAGCGGCTGCTCATAGAGGGGCTGTATTCGCGCGAGGTCGACCAGGCGGCGGTCGAGACCTACCTGATCGACGTTGCCGCGCATCTGGGTCTGCGCACTTACGGTCCGCCCATGGTTCACGCGCCGGGCGACGCCGGCAAAGCGGAAAACCACGGCTTCGATGCATTCATCCCCCTGATCGACTCGGGGATCTCGTTGTACGTCTGGAGCCAGAAGCGGTTCTTCGCCACGGTCCTGTTCACCTGCAAACGCTTCGACGTCAATGCCGCGTTACGATTCACGCGGGATTTCTTCGTGGCCTCGGAGCTCGAGCACCGACCGTTCTGACCCCTCCGCGCTGAGCAGCATCTGCATTTCCGCTATCATCACGCTCGCAATGAACGACTCCCCGGAATCGCCAACCGAGTCGCCGTCGCTCACGCGGCGGCGCCGCACCTTCCTCGCGCCGGTGTGGTTGTTAGCGATTGTGGGTGTGTTCTTCCTGGCCATGGCGTTCGCATACTGGAACTCCGCCACCACCACGACCATCGTGCTGGTGCGCCACGCTGAAAAGCAG